>JAFGRU010000046.1 GCA_016934985.1 Deltaproteobacteria bacterium | reverse complement strand
GGTCCTGAAACCGAATTCCTCCTTGAGATTTCTCCCGGTTGGGACCAGATAGACGTCGTCAATACCGAAAGGCAGTTTGAAATTCAGACCGGGCTGGGCAAAACGGCTGAATTTTCCGAAACGAAGCACGACGCCTGTTTCCTCGGTGTTGACTTTAAAAAAACTGGAGGTGGCCCCCCAGAAAACCAATAACCCCACCACTAAAGCCAGAAGCAATTTCTTCGGTGGTTTTCGGCCGCTGAAGCGGCGCGCCGCTTCGACAACCTTCTTCTCGGCGTTGCTGCCCCAATCGTTGTCATCCATTTTTCCCCCTCTCGTCGCCGGAAAACGGCACGTTTCATGTATTTCAGTTCACCAGCGGACTGGTTCCTAAATATAACACATTAAGCCGCGCTGTCGAAAAATATTGCCCTTAAAGGAAAATCTCCCCCCCTTGGAAAAGTTTCAAACCTTATGATATCATGGGAATAAGATGTGATGTTCGTAAAGGAGTGACGGGGAAATGGGTGAGAAAAAATCTTTTACCAAACAGACGGTGCTGCTAGACAAACAGGCACGGATTAAACCCCCGCCTCTGTATATGGTGCTAATGCATAACGACGATTACACGACCATGGAGTTTGTGGTTGAAGTACTGCAAAGGGTTTTTTCCAAGCCTTTATCCGAAGCTAATCGTATCATGTTAAACATCCATAATAAAGGCGTGGGATTTTGCGGAACCTATCCCTTTGAAATAGCGGAAACGAAAATTACCCAGGTTCACTCCATGGCCAGAGAGGCCGGCTTTCCCCTTCATTGCAGCTTAAAGGAAACCTAAGCCATGTTATTCAGCCCGGAAGTTCAGGAAGCTTTTTCGAGAGCCATTCATGAAGCCCAGAAGCGACATCATGAATACCTGACCTCGGAACATATCCTGTACGCAATTTCCTGCCACCAGTCCGGCCAGATCATTATCAACGCCTGCGGCGGCAACCCGCAGCATCTCCAGAAATTGCTCGAAGATTTTTTTGAAACCCATCTGGCCGGAATAGAAGGAGAAGACAGTTCCATTCCTGAACAAACCATCGGCCTCCAGAGAATTCTCCAGAGGACCATTCTTCATTACCAATCCTCTGAGAAAAAAGAAATAACCATCGGCGACATCCTTCAGGCTATTCTTGAAGAGAAAAACTCCCATTCAGCCTATTTTCTCGGCCAGTTGGGAATTTCACGGCTCGACGTTCTGAATTTTATCTCCCACGGTATCAGCAAAACACCCGATCACTTCGAGGAGGACGCTCCTGATTTTTCCGAGGAGGAAAAACCCAAACCCCTTGAAGCACCGATCAAAACCGATCCGCTTGAGCAGTTTGCCGTTAATCTTATTGACCGCGCCCGCCAGGGCAAAATCGATCCTCTAATCGGTCGCCGGGAAGAATTGGAAAGAACTATTCAAGTACTTTGTCGACGGGGTAAAAACAACCCCATTCTGGTCGGCAACCCCGGCGTAGGGAAAACGGCCCTGGCCGAAGGCCTGGCAAGGAAAATCCATCTTTGTGAAGTCCCCGACCTGCTGGACGACTTTGAAATGTATTCCCTTGATATGGGAGCCCTTCTGGCCGGCACCAAATACCGGGGAGATTTTGAAGAACGCCTTAAAGCAGTCATCAACAAGCTCCAGGAAAAGGAGCAGGTCATACTTTTCATCGATGAAATCCACACTATTGTCGGAGCTGGAGCAGTCAGCGGTGGCTCAGTTGACGCCGCAAACATTCTCAAACCCGTGCTGTCGTCGGGCCATGTGCGCTGTATCGGGGCAACCACTTACGAGGAATACAAAAATCTGTTTGAGAAAGACCGGGCTCTGTCCAGGCGTTTCCAGAAAATTGACGTCCCCGAACCAAGTGTCGAGGAAACCTTCCACATTCTTCTTGGTCTCAAGTCCTTTTATCAGAAACACCACGGCATCCGCTACCGCAGGGAAGCCATTCAAGCCGCTGCCGAACTTTCGTCGCGGTTTATCAATTACCGCTTTCTTCCTGATAAAGCCATAGATGTCATTGACGAGGCGGGGGCCTATTCCCGGATTCATCATCCCGAGAAAAAGACCATTGGGGTGAAAGAGATAGAAGCCGTGGTCTCACGCATTGCACGCATCCCCATGCGCAGTATTTCGGCCTCGGAAAGATTGCGCTTGAAAACCCTGGATCGGGACCTCAAACGCCATATTTTTGGGCAGGATAAAGCTATTGATGCCCTGGCCCAAGCGGTCATCAGGGCGAGGGCGGGGCTCGGCCATCCGGAAAAACCCATCGGTTCGTTCCTCTTTACCGGCCCCACCGGAGTCGGCAAAACCGAAGTTGCCCGCCAGCTTGCCGAACACATGGGGGTTCAGTTCATGCGCTTTGACATGAGCGAGTATATGGAAAAACATTCCGTGGCCCGCCTGATTGGTGCCCCTCCAGGTTATGTTGGGTTCGATCAGGGTGGACTGCTGACGGATGCCATTCAGAAAAACCCCCATGCCGTGCTTTTGATGGATGAAATCGAAAAGGCCCACCCCGACCTTTTCAACATCCTTCTTCAGGTCATGGACCATGCCAGCCTCACGGACAACAATGGCAAAAAAGCTGATTTCCGCAACGTCATCCTGATCATGACCAGCAATGTCGGAGCGCGGGAAATGAGTGCCAAACCTATCGGTTTCGGCGAAACCGCGCTCCGTCAACCGCGCCAGGCCGTGGAAAAGGTTTTTTCGCCCGAATTCAGAAATCGTCTCGATGCTACAATCCCCTTCAACGCCCTCTCCGAGGTCACCATGGGTAAGATCGTCGATAAGTTCCTGGCTGAACTTGAGGGACGACTGAGCGTCAAAAACGTTTCCCTTAAGGTTTCCGACAAAGCCCGCAGGCACATCGCCGAAAACGGCTTTGATCCGGTGTTCGGTGCCAGACCCCTGGGGCGCTATATCCAGACGAGCATAAGCGATATCATAGCTTCAGAAATCCTTTTCGGGTCCCTGAAAAAAGGTGGCCGAATAAACATCAACCTCGCCAAGGGGGCTCTTACCTTTAAGTTTGAAACCTGATTCGACCTCTGATCTTTCACCGGCACCCCCTTTTCAATGTAAATCATGCCCGTTTTTCGGCTTTCAAAGGAGTTGATTTTCCCCCCGCCGGAGCTGGCTGAGCCGGACGGGCTTTTGGCTGTGGGCGGCGATCTGTCGCCGGAAAGGCTTTTGCTCGCCTATTCCATGGGGATTTTCCCCTGGTACGATCACCTGCCCATCCTCTGGTGGTCTCCTGCACCCCGTTCAATTCTTGAACTAAATGAGCTGCGCATTACAAGGCGGCTGGCCAGAACCTTGCGCAACGGCGGTTTCAATATTACTTTCGACCAGGCTTTCGCGGAGGTTGTCTCGGCCTGTGCCCAAACCCCAAGGAAAATCGGGGGCGGCACCTGGATCACTTCAGAAATGAAAGAGGCCTATATCCGGCTTTTTGAATTGGGTTTCGCCCATTCAGTGGAATGCCGAAAAGATGGTCGTTTGGCAGGAGGAATCTATGGGGTTTGCCTGGGTCGCTGTTTTTTCGGGGAATCCATGTTTTACAAGGCAACCGATGCCTCCAAGGTGGCCCTGGTTCATCTGGTCGAATACCTGAAAGCACGACAATTCGAACTTTTCGATTGTCAGGTCGCCAACGACCACTTGAGATCCTTAGGTGCCAAAGAGATCAGCCGCGAAGAATTTCACAAACGCCTGCGAAAAGGGGAGGTTTTCCAAACTTCCTTACCAGACCCTTCGCATTTCAAAACAAAGCCGGAAGAGAACGATCCCCCCCGGCTTTGCTGAAATTAGCTTTGATTCCCTTTACGTTTATAATCAGGAGTCAACCTCCCTGCCAAAATTGGTGAATTCATCAATGTTGCTGAATTCCCTCCAGGCAAGATATTCATTGGGAGCATTGACAAAATTATAGAGATTTTCCACAAGGATAAAATGCTTCTTCTCTTCAAGGGCAATTTGCGCCAAGACTTTTTTTACCTCGGGATTATTTTCTTGCTTGGCTGCATTTTGGTAGAGTCGCGAGCTATCAGCTTCGACACTCATGGCATATAGGTAGGCCTCAGGCAAATCGTCACTATCTAAGAATGTCGGCCTCTCCTGTACCAGCCTTTTGAAAAGGTCACCCGCTTCATTCAATAAAATCGAGTCACGCATGGGACTGTCACCCATCCCCCTCTTCAAAGCTTCTACTGCCCGACAATGTTTTTCTTCGTCAGCCGCCAGCTGGATAAAAATCTTTTTCAAGCCGGGAGAATCGGTCTTTTCACTTAACCTTTTGTAAAAGGCTTCAATCTCTCTTTCCAAAGCCATCGCCAGATTGAAAAGATACATAGAACCTCCCTTGATTTGTTAGAAAAAGGTTTTCTATTCAGCACAAGGACTCGTGTCGCCCATGGAAAGGGCATCTGCCACCCGGATAGCGGCAGCTAAGCCCCAGGGATGGGTTCACCCGGCCCTTGGAGTGGGCGATGCGAGGCATTGTGCCGATAAGTTGATAATTACGAAAAAAAACTTAAACCTCTTAATAGCCACTTACAATTAGAACTCAATTTTCAGCCTGAAATAAATTGAATTGCCCTACTCATCATAGTCTTGAGATCGGAATTAGAAAACGCTTCGACATAAACGCGAACCACCGGTTCAGTGCCAGACTCGCGGAAAAGCATCCAGGTGCCGTCTTCAAAAAGCAATTTGGTGCCGTCCACACGGATAACATCTTTTATGGCTTTGCCCCCAAGGTTATTGGGTAAAGATGCCAGTTTTCTGGTGAAGGCTTTTTTGAGCTCTTCAGTTAATCGAATGTTTTCCCGATGGGTGAAAAAAGTGCCCACCCGGTCGTAAAGATCCTGCAATAATACCGAAACCGATTTCCCTTCGACAGCCACCATTTCGGCCACCAAAAGGCAGGCGAGGATGCCGTCCTTTTCAGGCACATGCCCCCTGACGGTCAACCCTGCACTCTCCTCACCACCGATTAGAATCTGGTTATCACGGATATATTCGGCAATATATTTAAAACCCACGGGTGTCTCGAATACCTTGGCGCCATAGGAAGCAGCCACGGCATCAAGGAAGTGGGACGTTGCCACTGATCTCGCCGCGTCACCAACCTTGCCCCCTTTACGATGGAGATAATCCATAAGCAAAGCAAGAATATAATTGGGCTCGATAAAAGTCCCGTCGGAATCGACGATGCCGTAGCGGTCGGCATCACCGTCCGTGGCCAAGCCAATGCCGATACGCGCATCGTTCTTAATGACAGCAATGAAATCTTTCATGTAACGGGCCGCCGGATCGGGTGGATTACCACCGAAGCCGGGATCACGATGATTGTTAATGCTGATAATTTCAGCACCAGCCTGCCGTAAAAAACGGTCGATGTATCCGGTTCCCGCCCCATAGAGGGGATTAACCGCCATTTTCAGCCCTGACTTGACAATGGCATCAACATCCACCAGTTCATGAAGACGCTTGAAATAACCTTGCCGAGGTTCGATCATTTCAACCAGGCCATTCTTCAGAGCTTCATCCATGTCCATGAGAGGAGAGGACGCATCTTTTTGAAGTTCCTGAATGCGCTTTTCGATGTCTCGGGTTGTCTCCGGCAGGGCCGGGCCGGCCCAGTCTGAAGAAAACTTGATGCCGTTATACTCAGGGGGATTGTGACTGGCGGTAAAATTGATGGCACCAGCCGTTTTTCTTTGAAGGACTTCAAAAGCGATTACCGGCGTGGGTGTAGCTTGGGAACATAAAAAACATTTTATCCCCTGGGCCGCCATCATTCCGGCGGCTTCACGGGCAACTTCTTCGCCTAAAAAGCGGCTGTCGTAACCAATAAGAATGCCCTTGCCGGCCTGCCCGCTCACTTTGACCATCTCGGCGATGGCCTGGACGACAATGCGCGCGTTATCAAAAGTAAACCCTTTTCCGATGACGTCACGCCAACCAGAGGTTCCGAACTTGATAGGAATCATGTTTTGCTCCAATACTGGAGAGAGATATTCGAGCTCTTTGCCTGAGAAGCTTTGAGGAGAATAATGCTAATGTCAGGTACTATCAATTCAAAATACCCAGTGAAAGAGTCCTCCCCCTTGAAAGCAATTGATAAAGACCAAAAGGCAAATTAATTTACCCTTTGGAGCACCCCCGGAAAGCCGCCCAAGGGAAAAGTCAGCATAACGAGGCCCCGAAAAAAGTCCTTTTCCGGGGCGTGAAAGTGATCTCGAAATACGAAGGGCGATCATGGGCAAACTTCTACTAATTCAAAAATCCAGTCGGAAAATCGAAATCGGGAGGCCCCACAAAAAAGGGAAAGATGAACCCTATTCTCTGCTGCTGTACAGACGGAATGAACCGTCAGAGGAGGTAATAGAAGAAATGGCATGCTTATAAAGCAGAATATCTCCATCCCCTTCAATAAGAAGACAAAAATTATCAAAGGACTTGATATAGCCTTCAAGCCTTTCTCCGGACATCATGACAACAACGACGTGAACTCGTTCCTTACGAGCCTGATTTAAATACTGATCCTGAATATTGAACGGGGTCTTGGCCATATCTACTCCTTATTTCATTTCTTTCATTAAAATAAAATTGTCAATCAATGCCAAAATTCTATCAAAATCTTTTAAGGATTCAAGCCAGGTCACCGATTTATCCTTGTTGAACCAAGTCATTTGTCGCTTGGCATAGCGTCGGGTCTCCCGCTGGATAATTTCAACCATCTCATTTGAATCAATCCTACCTTCCAGATAGGAGACGCACTCACGGTAGCCGATAGCCTGCATCGATTTTAAAGAAGAAAAACAACCCTTTCGCAAAAGGCCTTCGGTCTCTGCCAGCAACCCCGTAGCAATCATCTTTTTTACCCGGAGGTCAATGTGCTCATACAAGGTCTTGCGCTCTACCCTGATTCCAAGTTTCAGTGTTCGGAAAGCGCCACCACGAAACCCGTGTTCAGCCTGAAAATCGGACAACCTCTTACCGGTCTGGGCAAAAACCTCCAATCCCCGGATTATACGAATCAGATCTTTGGGAAAAAGTCTGGCAGCCAGAGGCGGATCGACCTCTTTGAGCGCCTGATACAGACTCCCCTCGCCTCCCTCTTTTTCCAGCTGTTTTAATTTTTCCCGATATTCGGGATTTCCTGAAGGCGCAGCCAGAAGTCCCTCGGTCAAAGCTTTTATATAAAGCCCGGTCCCACCTACAAGAAAAGGTACTTTCCCCCGGGAACGGATATCCGAAACAATCGCCCTGCCCCGTTCCTCAAAATCAGCTGCAGAAAAATTTTCATGGGGATCGACGACATCGATCAGGTGATGAACAACTGCTTTAAGTTCGCTGGAATCAGGTTTGGCCGTACCGATGTCCATGCCCCGGTAGACCTGCCTGGAGTCGGCTGAAACAACCTCGAGGTCAAAATATCCGGCCAGCTTGACCGCCAGTTCGGTTTTCCCTGAAGCGGTGGGACCGAGAATTACAATCAAGGGTATGAGCGCTGAATCCATTGGCGACAAAGTCATGGTCTATGAAACATTTTTTCAACATCACGAAGAGTAAAGCGTGCCACAGCGGGCCGCCCATGAGGACAATGAGTGTTGAAATCAACAGCATCCATCTCTTTCAAAAGGCTACGCATTTCAGGGGAAGAAAGAGGTTGATTGGCGCGAACCATGGAATGACAAGCCATGGTGATTAGCAGCTTGTCAACCGCTTCCGTCATGATCCTGCTTTGCCCCAACCCCACCAGTTCCTCAATAAGATCTTTAAGTACTCTTTCCGCACATTCCGGATTGAGAATTGCGGGGATACTCCTCAACACAAAGGTTTTACCACTGAAAGGCTCCATGGAAAAACCGAAATCGGGTAACATATCCAGATTTTCTTCCAGGGCCGCCGCTTCCTTAAACCCGAATTCCATGGTTTTCGGAAAAAGTAGCTCCTGAGCTTCAACTTGTCCTTTATCAAACTCGATTTTGAGGCGCTCAAACCCTATGCGTTCATGGGCCGCATGCTGATCGATGATAACCAGTTCGTCCAGTGAACGGCAAACAATATAGCTGTTATGAAACTGCCCCAATATTTCAAGAGAAGAAAAAAAACCTGGTGTTGTGCCCTCCTTGTAATCTGAATGAAAAGAAAAAACCTCGCCACGCTCTTTCGGCCTTGAACTTAAGAGCCGTGACATTTCGGATTGTGGCGGAGAAATAAATGGCATCTGTTCTTCCGCCACTTTGTTTGGAATATCCTTAGACTTTGTCAAAGATCCTGGTCCCTGTGGTCCCCTATTTACGTTTGAGTCAGGGACGTTGTCTAAGGTGTAAGAGCGGGGCTCAGGCGTTGAAGAGGGCACCTCGCTTTGCGGCCTGTGTCTGCGAAGAGCATTCTGAATGCTGGAAGCAAGGAAATCATGTACCAAACCCTGCTGACGGAAACGGACCTCCCGTTTGGCCGGATGAACGTTAACATCGACCAGATCAGGTGCAATCTCGAGAAAAAGGATCACCACCGGGAAACAATGCCGGGGGAGCAGGTTGCGGTATCCTTCCATGACCGCATGCTGAAAAAGGCGGTCGCGAACAAAACGACGGTTGACGAAAGAATGAATGGCCGCTGGCGATTTTCGTTGCAGATCCGGCAAACCGACAAAGCCGTGAACCTTCAATCCTTCCGCTGAGGTATTTTCAAACGATACCAGTTGACGGAACACATCCGTCCCCATGAGACCAACCACCCGGTCAGCCAAAGTCGAATGCCGGAAAAGATTGATGACCAGCCGCTGGTTATGTTCCAGACTGATTTGAACCTGAGGAAATGAAAGGGCTATTTTCGATATGAAATCAGCGATGTGCCCAAACTCGGTTGTTTCGGTCTTAAGAAATTTTTTCCGTGCCGGAGTATTGAAAAAGAGGTTACGGACCTCCATTACGGTTCCTGCCGGGACGCCGGCGGCAGAAGCCTTTGTCACCTTGCCACCCGCAACCAGAATTTCAAACCCTTCTTCCCCATCGGCGGTCCGGCTTGCCAGCCTCATGCGCGAGACGGCAGCAATGGAAGGAAGAGCTTCACCACGAAAACCGAGGCTTGTCAGTCGGAACAAATCCTCAGCAGTGGCAATTTTACTGGTGGCATGACGTTCCAGACTAAGGAACAGGTCCTCTCGCCCCATACCCACACCGTCGTCTTCGACCCGGATCAGGGATTTCCCGCCTTTTTCAATTAAAACACGTATCTCTGCGGCACCGGCATCCAGGGAGTTTTCCACCAGTTCCTTGACTACTGAAAGGGGCCTTTCGACGACCTCTCCCGCAGCAATCTGGTTGCAGAGATTTTCGGACAGAATTCTGATTTTCGGAGGCATGAGCGAACCGCTGTAACACCGGACCTGAATAATGTTTCAAAACAGACCGGCGTTATCATCAAAAAAAAAGGATTTTTGATGATTCTAATTCTTTTGCTCCAAGCGGTCCAACATATTTTCGATTTCGTTGAGATCGGGGAATTTTTCGGAGGAGGTCCCTTTATTCAAAGGTTGCTGAAGAAGGCCAAGGTCACCGGCAACACTATGGACAATCTTGAAAGAAACCTGATCGACCCGGCGCATAAACGCCTCGAAGAGGGAATTGTCACAAAGGGTATTGATCAATCGTGGCAAACCGCCTGAATAACGATAAATCGCGGTCAAAGCCTCAGGTGAGAAAAACAGTTTTTGGGCGCCCGCAACTTGAAGGCGATACTTTATATAGGTTGCCGTAGTGTCAGCTGTAAAAGAGCGCATGTGGCATTTGACCGCCACTCTCTGTGCCAAAGGTTCATCCAAACGCAAACAGTCGGATATATCCGGAAGGCCAAAAAATATGATATTCAAAAGTTTTTTACCTGGAATTTCCAGGTTCAGAAGCCCACGAAACTCCTCCATGAGTTCACGGCTCTGCAGCATTTGCGCTTCATCAATCAAAACAACGGCCCGACGCCCTTCCTGATCGATCTGGATCAGTCGCTCATATAATTGCTTCAGGAGAATAAGTCGGTCATTGGCAGGTTCTTCAACCCCCAACTGGATGGCGATGCGGGTCAATATCCACTCGGTGGTAATACCTGAATGAACCATGACAAGCAATGAGGATTCGTATTTTTTCTCGGAGAGGCTGTCTAGAAGATGACGGGCAAGAGTGGTTTTCCCGATGCCGACCCCGCCGACGAGAACGCCCAAACCTTTGTTGGAATCAATACAAAACAGGAGTTTCTCAAGAGCCTCACTTTGTTGCTTGCTTTTAAAGTAAAATCTCGTGTCAGGGGCATTTGAAAACGGCTCCAGACACATTCCAAAATAATCAACATAACTCATGATTTAACTCTCATCATTGTCCCGATTCTAAACGTAAGAAACCCTGCTTTTGCGGCTGTTGGCGTTCATGGCTTCATCTTCCTGAAAACTGTCATCGCCTCCCAGGCTTTCCTGAAGTTTTTTGACCCTTTCACCGACATCGCGGTAAAAAGGATCCAGATTCAGGACAAAATGAAATTTATCCAAAGCTTCGGAGGATTTCCCCTGATCAGAATAGAAAAGGCCCATTTCAAAGTTGATTATGATCCGATCGTCATCAGAAATATCGTCAGCCAAGGCACTTAGAAATACTTCCTCAGCCTCCTGATAAGAACCTTTTTCAACCATACAACCAGTCATCAGAGTGATGCAGTCCACATACCTGACAGGATCTGTCTTGGCTTGTTCGAATTCCGCTATGGCTTCGTCAAATTGTCCCATTTCTTTGTAGGCAATACCGAGGTTGAAATGGGATTCCGTATCCTCTTGGCCGATAACCGTTTTGACACCTTTTTGTGAATCGGCTACCAGACCATCCAAGAAAAAGTCATCGCCATCACCCTCCTGTGAAAACAAATCAATACTCAGATTCTCGCTTGCTGCGCTTTTGCCAGCGGCATTCCCATGGTCGGTGGAGGCAAGTGATTCGGAGCGTTTTTGCTCGATTTGGGCCAGCTTGCTTTTAGCTTCTTTAAAATCAGATCTAGCATCGAGAATTTTATTACAAACTCTTTCCGCTTCCTCAAACAGCCCCTGCCTTAGATAGAAATCAGCCTCCTCTAGTTCAGAGTGGGGATCTGGCCCCTCCGCATTTACCTCCGAATCGGAGTCGTCATCAGACAAGTCAAAATCAAAGAAACTGTCTTCAAACTCAAGAGCCTCTTCACCAGATTGATCTTCAGTTTTTACAACACCAGTTTCGGCGCTGTTTTTATCAGTAGTTGGCGTCCCTTCAGCTACAGCCTCATCCGAGGTCGCGGATAAACTGAAAGCACCCGCGTCTCCAGTTGTCTCAAGGACAAAATCTTCTGTCTCTTCGACCAGCTCTATCGATTCGGATTTTTCCTCTTCTATGCCGTCAACCCCAAGGAGAACCTCGCCAGGGCCACTTTCAACGGGTCTACCCACTTCCGCATTTGTAGAAGAAATGCCTTCTTCCTCCGAAGGCCGGGCATAACTGCCAAAATCGACGCCTTTGGAATAATCCGTGGTACTTTTGATGATAGTTCTGAGACTTGAAAAAACGCCTTTGTTCTTTTCTTCTCCGGAAAACTCTTCTGCCAACCTTTCATAGAGATCCTGAAGCTCAGAAACTCGATTTTGAGCCTGGAAGGTCTCTTTCCATTTTTCCAGGATTGCCACGGCCTCCGCCTGGTCATCCGCAACGACACAAGCATGTATGCATTTTTGACACAGGTCCAGGTCTTCAGGACAAAGGTTTAGAAGTTCGTTGAGGGTTGATTTGAAGCTTACAACATTTTTGGTGCTCTTATAGCCATTGGCCAGTGCCTGAAGAAGTTTGACATTCTCCGGCTCTTTTTTGCGCAATGTTTCCAGCGCCGCGATCCCAACCTCGGGACTTTCTTTGACTAGCTTACGTTCAGCGGCGACCAGTTCAATAGCAAACTCTTCCGGGAAAAGGGACAAATAAAAGTCGTAGAATTTTCCCAAGGCGGGATGATCTTCTTTTTCCTGTAAAATGGAGTGAATAAGGTCAAGCTCGTTTTTGGCTTCATCCTTCGCGTCAAGCCGGTAGGAATATTCCGCCACTTTCATCCTGACCGGGATATTCTTAGGATCAAGCTCGGCCATCTTTTTGAGCACCCCGTGGGTTTCGGAAATCATTTCCTCCTGTTGGTAATATTCCGCCAGTCTCCGGTATTCGGATAAAGCATTACCAATCAGTCCCTGTCGCTCATTTAATTCACCCAGTTGTTTATAAAGTTCTTTCTTCTCCGGAGCTAATTTTAATATCTGCTTAAAAACTGCAATTGCCTTTAGAAAAAAATTATTATCCAGGAAAAATTTGGCAACATCCTGGTAAGTCTCGACCGCTTTGTCGCGCTTCCCTTCCTGGGCATAAAGTTCGGCAATCTTTAAAAGGCACCTGGAGTCTTTAGGGTCAACCTTGACAATTTTTTCAAGGACACTGATGGCTTTGGAGGTTCGACCTTTTTCCAAATACTTCTGGACTGATACAAGTAATTTATCTTTATTGGCCAATGTATTCACTCCGATTCAAAAATATTCCCAGCATTCCAACAAGAAAGTCAATATTTTGGCTCTTGCCGACAACAACACTTTGAAGTGCCCTGGCAATGCCCCGAACACAATCTGGTATTTTTCCCAAAAGATTGCTGTTTTCTACAAAACATATTTCACACTAATAAATAACAGGTATTTTCACTAAGAAATTCTGCCCGTTAAGTTGCAAATTCCAATCCAATCACAAGCTTCCTGTAAGCTGGTCATCAACGGAAAAAGGAGGCAACAAGATTTTTGGGGAAGGAAAAGGTTAGAAAAACAGAAAAAATCAATAATTATTTTCTTTAGTCAAAACTGACAAAAATTTTTTTAAAATTTTTTAAGGCGAGAAATTTCTTCCTTTGTCAAAAAGCGATATTGGCCGGGTTTCAGGTCACCAATTTCAAGAAAAGCGAAACGAATTCGTTTCAGCCGGCTGACGGAATGGCCAAGAGCCTCCAGCATGCGCCGTACCTGGCGGTTGCGACCTTCGTGAATAGTAATTTCAAGCCAGGTATGCCCTGCTGAAAAACGCACATTGTCGATTTTGGCGGGGGCCGTTATGCCGTCTTCAAGGGAAATTCCAGCGCGCATTTTCTCCAGGCTCTCCCGGCTCACTTTCCCACGAGCTCTAACCAGATAGGTTTTTTCAATCTTGAAACGGGGATGAGCCAGTTGATTGCCAAGATTACCGTCATCGGTCAAAAGGATTAGGCCTTCGGTATTGAGGTCAAGACGGCCAATACTAAAAAGCCTGGCCGGGACATCCTTGACCAGTTGGTAGATCACCGATCGCATTTCGGGGTCGGAACAGGTGCAAAGATAACCAGCCGGTTTGTTTAACAGAAGATAGTGATGTTTTGAGCTGATTTTAATAGGTTTTCCCCGAACCGTAACAACCTGGCGGGTGGGGTCCGCCTTATCTCCCAGCGAGGCCACAACACCATCCACCGACACCTCTCCAGCGACAATCCATTTTTCCGCTTCTCTTCTTGAGGTAAGCCCCGCGGAAGCAATTATTTTCTGAAGCCGTTCTTTCATTCAAAACCGCAGCGTTTGCGTCAAATTCCTGTTCACTTATCTGAAAACAGCTGATCGATCTGCTTCAAATCCGGGAGTTCCTCCAAGTTGCGCAAACCGAACACCTCCAGAAAACTATCGGTTGTGGCGTAAAGCAGGGGTCGCCCCGGTCCCTCTTTTTTACCGGCGATCCGGATAAGTTTCTTCTCCAGTAGATTTTTTAACGTTCCACCGCAATCCACCCCACGGATCTGCTCAACAGATGCCCGGGTCAAAGGCTGACGATAGGCAATAATCGCCAGAATCTCAAGAGCTGCTGTTGAAAGCCTGAGTGGTTTCGCTTTCTGCAGCTTTTTAATCCAGAAAGCCAAAGCAGGCCGAGTCCGAAACTGAAATCCATCGGCAACTTCAGCTAAAAACAAACCATGTGAGGGGCACTCCTCAAAGTTCCGTCGAATGCGGTCCACAACCTCTGCCGTCCGACCGACAGGAAGATCGATAAGTTCAGCGATCTGAGCGATCTTGAGGGGCTTTTCTGAAGAAAAAATCAAGGCTTCAACAATAGCGGTCAGTTCCGTAATGTCCACGCTTTTCCTCAAACATTTTCACATCAGGCGGGTAATTTCAATGGGACCGAACTGCACCTTCTGCACGAGGCTTATATGACGCACCCGGACCAACTCAAGAACAGCCAGAAAGGTAACGATAATCTGATATTGAGATGGCCGATCAGGGAATAGCTGGCGCACCTCCAAGACCTCCTGCAGGGCAATAAGCAGGCAAATTTCCTCAATTCGCTGGGCAACGCTCAGGGTCTCGACCTCAACCTGGTGGCAACTCTCCTCTTCACATTTCCCCCAAAGTTCACGACAAACCTTCATTAGTTCGAAAAGTCCGACTTCTGAAAAGTCCAGCTCGTCATCTTCGCCGTTTTCCGTATGTTTGACGGGGTTGACGAATAAATCTCGTCCCAGGAGAGAGCAACTCCCCAGGGTCTCGGCCGCCTGCTTGAAAAATTCGTATTCCTTCAAGCGCATGACCAGGTCCTCGCCCGGATCGCCTGCCTCGTCCTCTTCTTCGTCCGCCGCTGGTATTTCAGGCAATAGCATGCGCGATTTCATATGAATCAGGGTAGCGGCCATAACCAGAAATTCGCCGGCAATTTCGAGGTTGAGATGTTTCATCTTATCAATGGCGGCGAGATATTCGTCGGTCACCTTGGAGATGGCAATACTGCAGATGTCCATCTTGTTTTTCTTGATCAGATGGAGGAGAAGATCGAGAGGCCCTTCAAAATTATCCAAACGAACCTGAAAAACCACGATTCCCTCTTTTCAGGAAGAAATAAAGAGAAAATGGATCACCCGCTCGACAACCAAAATATGCGGGCCCGCCAGCACTCCGACAACTTTATAGACAATGGGGATCAAAACCTTGGGCCAAAAATTAGTAAAAATAATCAGGACAATGATGATGGGAAACCCCAGGGGTTCCAGACGGGAGAAAAAGGCAGCTTGTCGCGTCGGAAGAAAACCAGTTAGAATGCGGCCGCCATCAAGAGGTGGAATGGGCAGAAGATTCAAAACCGCCAGCACGACATTGATGAAAAGGCTGAAAGCGGCCATCAATGCCAAGGGCTTCAAAACCATGAAAAGAACATGGTTCTGCGCAGAAAAATGCTGGGAAAGCAAGGCGATGCCCCTCAACAGCAAGGCGGATAAAATAGCGAGAATAAAATTGGCCAAGGGACCGGCAGCCGAAACCAGAATCATATCTCTTTTAGGTGAGTTGAGATTCTGAACATTGACCGGCACGGGCTTGGCCCAGCCGAAACCCAAAAAGAGCACAGCCAGGGTTCCAATGGGATCGAGATGCTTGAACGGGTTCAAGGTCAGCCGTCCCAGAAGCCGGGCAGTCGGGTCCCCCAGTTGCTGCGCCATCAGTCCATGGGAAACTTCATGGGCCATAACCGCTAGAAGAGCAGGAATCAGCATGATGGAAATCTTGGCCAGAATACTTTCCATCACCTAAGTCCCTCATCACGGTTTTCTGCCGGGGAAAAAGCCAATTTTTCAATCCCTTTTATAAAAAGTTTTTTCGACAAAATTAATTTCTTCCTCTTTGCTTTCCAGCTCGCCATCGAGACGGGCTTCAAGCACCGCCCGCAAGATTTTCTGATAGGCCGGCCCCGGCTGATAACCCAATTTTTTCAGATCATGCCCGCTCATAATCGGCGTTATGGAGCGTAAATGTGAGAAATAGTGAGATATGCTTTTGCGAATTTCCTCCATCCGGGAGCTGGCCATACCGTAAATGAGAAGTTCAGAGGAAAAAGGCTGCAGCCAGAAATAGACCTCGCTGTTGCGAATTTTTTTCTCGGCCCCCAGGCGCCGTTCCATAAGATGATAAACGTGGTGAAAAGCGCCTCTCTCCTGAATAAAGAGCTTACGATAAAGCCGCGGAATGGTAAAGCGCGAACAGATGCCTCCCACGGCATCTTCATCCAACTGCAGCATTAAACAAAGAAAATAGACCACCCAGCTGCGCAGTTTTTCCTCAAGATAAAGAAAATCAAACCAGTGGATGGCTTTGGCGGCCTCTTCAAAAACAGCACAGAAGCGATCATTGATCACCAAAGCCGGATGAATGAACTTGAGCAGCTCAAAACCGGCCATGCGCCGCAAAGAGGCTAGAGGGTCCCTCTCCTTCAATATTATTTTCAACTCGTTGAATACCCTCTGGCCACTGACTTTTTGCAGAAACCCGGTGCGAACCGCGCTCCGCATCAGGGATTCGGTATGCTTGCCGATCTGAAAGCCGAGACGCTGTTCAAGCCTGATGGCCCTGAAAATTCGGGTGGGATCCTCCACAAAGCTTAGATTATGCAACACCCGGATGGCGCCATCGCGAAGATCACGCTGGCCCCCGAAAAAATCCAGCAACTCCCCGAAACATGAACGGTTGAGAGCAATGGCCAAAGCATTGATAGTAAAATCCCGGCGATAGAGATCAATTTTTATGGAAGCATTTTCAACCTGGGGCAAGGCACCGGGCTCAAGATAATATTCAAGACGCGCCGAAGCAATATCCACTTTAAAGCCATCGGGGAAAATAATCACCGCCGTCCCAAATTTGGAATGAGAACGAACCCGGCACTGACGGTGCCGGGCGAATTCTTCGGCAAAGGTGATGCCGTCACCGTCAACGACAATATCCAGGTCCAGATTTTTTTTGCGCAGCAACAGGTCACGGACAAAACCACCGACCACAAAAACGGGGATGTTGAGGGAGTCCCCCGCCTCGCCAAAACTCTCGAGAAGATCGGCCAACGATTCGGAAAGCTGCTGCCGAATTAGGCGCGAAACCTGTTTTTTGTTAAAAATAATGGTTCCTCCGCCACGATTCAACAGCTCACTGCCGAAAGCGGGCTCCGAACCGGAGACCATATGACGAAGAAAATCGGTTCGGGTCAGGGCACCGACAAGGCGATTGCCGTCGATTACCGGGAAAAACCGCTGCCCCCCATCCAGTATCTCGCTTTGCAGGCTCTTAACCGGCGTCTCAGGACTGACAGCAACGAACTCCCCACTCATATACTCGCTGACCGGAACTGCGGCCAGACCATGAAAAAGTGCTTTATCGAGAAGTTGACGCGACACCACCCCGACAACAGTATCGTTGTCAAGCACCGGCATGGCATTGAGGTTGTAACGATCAAGCAAACTTCTGACTTTCTCCATGGACTGGTTTTTATCGACGGTTTTCACCGGAGTGGACATGATATCCTTAACAACATGAAAACGCTTAACATGTTTTTGAAAAATACGAGGAAGCCGGTCCATGACCTGGACCAGGGTCAGATCTCGTACTGTGGCAGATGCTGCATAGCTGTGGCCACCGCCGCCGAATTCCGCCAATATTCTACCGAAATGCACCTCAGGGATACGTGACCTGCCGACCATGAAGATACGATCCTCGACCCGCACCACCAACAGAATGGCATTGAGGTTTTCCATATCCTTCAATTTGTGGGCGAGAACCGCAATATCGCCCACGTAATGCTCAACTGAGGCATGGGCCAGGGATATTTCAACACCGTCGATATTGACGACGGTGCGGGAACGGATGAGACGATGGAGAAGAGCCACCTGGTCACCGGTCATTTCCCGGGAAAGAAAATCCGAAACCGTATTGAGGCTGGCGCCGCTGGTGAGAAAAAAAGCCGCCGCCTGAAAATCCCGCTCGGTGGTGGAAACCGAAAGAAGGTTACCGGTGTCTTCGTACAATCCGAGCATCATCATAGTCGCCTCATCAGGCGTCGGAGTTATGCCGCGCTCCTGAAGCAGCTTTGCGAAAATGGTAACCGTAGCGCCGACCGGCTCGATGAACTCCACACTCCCACGCAGGTCTGCCGGACCATCGGGATGGTGATCGTAAATATGAATATCCATACCGGATCGCCGGGCCACTTCCTCGAAGGGTCCTATCCTGCCCAACTGACGCACATCGACCAGGATCAGCCGGGTAACCTGATCAAATTCGACATCCTTGATACGTTCAAAATTGAAGGAGTACAGGGCGCTTTTGAGGAAAAACTCGCGCAGGCTTTTTTCCTGCGAACCGGCAAAAACCAGGCGGGCATTGGGATAGAGTCTGCGCGCCGCAATCATCGCTCCAAGGCAATCGAAATCAGCGTTTATGTGGGTCGTGATGACGTCCATCGGCTCCCTGAAAAACTGAACAAAGCAGGCCCAGAGATCAGATACGCAAACTTCCGATCAGTTCACGAATGTCTCGGATTTTTTCCTCAATACAAAAAGCTTCAAGGCCATCTACCAGATGGCCCATGGTTCCGGGATTGACAAAATTGGCGGACCCGACCTGGACAGCCGTGGCACCGGCGATGAGAAATTCGATGGCATCCTCGACCTCCACAATTCCTCCGATGCCGATAATCGGAACGCTGACAGCCTGCGCGACCTGATATACCATCCGCACCGCCACAGGGCGGATGGCAGGCCCGGATAGCCCCCCGGTAACATTGGCCAGCCGCGGAGAACGGCTGCGGACATCGATGCTCATTCCCGTCAGGGTGTTGATACAACTCAGGGCATCGGCACCAGCCTCAACTGCTGCCCGGGCCACCACGGTAATGTCGGTGATGTTGGGTGTCAGTTTTACAATCAGCGGTTTGGAATAATTTTTCCGCACCAGGGAAATCACTTCGGAAGCGGCCCTGGGATCGGTGCCGAAAACAATGCCGCCCTGTTTGACGTTGGGGCAGGATATATTAAGTTCCGCAGCAGCAACTTCCGGCACATCGGAAAGTTTTTTTGCAACCTCACCATACTCTTCCAGGGTGTTGCCAAAGAAATTGGCGATGACGGGCGTATCTACCGACCTCAGGAAAGGAAGTTTGTCACGCACGAAACAGTCGATCCCGACATTCTGCAAACCGACGGCGTTGAGCATACCGGCGGGTGTTTCGGCGATGCGGGGAGTCGGGTTGCCAGTCTTTGGTTTCAGGGAAAGACCCTTGGTGACAATGGCACCGATTTTCCCCAGTTCGACCAGTTCGGCATACTCCTCGCCATAACCAAAGGTACCCGAGGCGGGCATCACCGGATTGCGCAGAGTCAAACCACCAATATCTACTTGCAGATTCGGTTTCCAGGGTTCGGCAGGTTGTTGCGAAATACCGCTCACAGCATCGATCCTCTCATCAGTCAGTTATCAGGCAAACTGTGCCCAATCAATATCCACGTCCCGGAAAACCGGGCCATTTTTACAAACGGTCAGAAGCCTGGGTTCAGCCTCCGAGTGTCCCGCCCCTTTCACCATGCACCCCAGGCAAGCCCCTACCCCGCAAGCCATGAGAGCCTCCAGAGAGACCTGCAAAGGGACCTGCTGTTTGCGGCAAATGGTCTGAACCACTGAAATCATCGCCATCGGTCCACAGACGGCCACAGCGGAGGGGGCTCCATCAGCCAGAGTCTGCGCCAGAACCTCCGTGACCAGACCTTTCTCCCCCAGGGTACCATCGTCGGTCGAAACATAGGTCTCGATGCCAAGACGCTCAAAGTCGGTAACTGCAAGAATGTCGTCACGGGTACGCCCGCCCAAAAGAAGACGGACCTTTTTCTTCTTAGCGCAGGCTTCACCGAGCATGTAAAGGGGAGCGACCCCTATGCCGCCGGCGACCAGAAGCAGATCTTCTCCGATACTGTCGAGGTCAAAACCGTTGCCGAGGGGACCGAGAATGGCGATACGGTCTCCCGTTTTTAGAGTAGCGAGAATTTCTGTCCCCCTTCCTACAACCTTAAAAACCAGCTCAAGATATTCACGGGGCGGAAGGCCGTCACTTTCCGGGGGCAAAAACCCGATCCGGAAAACACAAAAAGGCCGGCGAAGAAAAGGGTCATTTAGCTGGCGGACTTTTACCATGACAAACTGACCTGGTTTGACCATCCGGCCAAACTCCGGAGCCAGAATTTTCATTCGAAAATAACCGCTGGAAATTTCCTGATTTTCAACAACCGTGGTTTGGATGTCTTTCACAAAAGCTTCCTCCGCAGCAGGACCAACATCTTAATAATTTAAAGTGATTTATTAATTTTTCATTGCAAACTTTTGTTTTTAAATAGTTTTAGATGTTTTCAAAAAGCTCTTTCAACATAATGAGGGCATCATCACCATCCGCATAATAGCCCTTGCGGCAACCCAGCAATTGAAACCCAAAAGATTGATAAAGAGCGATGGCGGCCCGGTTCCCTTTACGCACCTCGAGAAATACTTTTTGTACGCTATTGCGGACTCCGTCGGCCAGAGCTACGTCCAACAAAAGACGGGCCACTCCCAAACGCCGGTAAAAAGGCGCCGTAACGAGATTGAGAATGTTCAGTTCATCTAATAGAGTATGATAGCAGATATACCCTACCACCTCATTTCCATGCCAGATGACATTGACGGTGGAAGCAGGATTGTTCAGTTCGTTCTGGAAAGAGTCCTTCGACCACGGCCTGGGCTGAGAGGCAATTTCGACCGCTAGAACCGCCGGCAAATCTTCTTCGGCCAAAGCCCTTATATCTTTGGCCGAAAAATCGGGCGGCATTTTTTTCGGGCTATCAAAGTGAGAATTTTCTCCCATGGGGAAATTTTTGTTTACGGAGAGTTTTTCTGAATGAAATTCAATAGGTACCGCTTATCCAAAAAATTTTGACTTCATCATAATTCAACCGCCTCGGCCTGTAAAGGGGTTAGCAGGATAATTCATGTCAAAACTGGATGAGTTTATTATTGACATTACTTTTCAGGCTTGTTTTGATTATTCACCTTTTCTTCCATTTAACCACAGGAGTTAAAATTGTCGGCAAGAGAAAAACTCAACTACAAAAACGCCGGGGTCGATATCGACGCCGGCAATCGCTTCGTACAGATGATCAAGCCGTTGGTCAAAACAACTTTCCGTCCGGAAGTCCATGCTGATATTGGCGGATTTGGCGGGCTTTTTTCTCTAAATTCCGGCAAGTACGAAAAACCGGTCCTGGTATCGTCGACGGACGGTGTCGGAACCAAGCTAAAAATCGCCTTTTTAATGGACAAGCACGATACCATCGGCATAGACTTGGTCGCCATGTGCGTCAACGACATTATTGTCCAGGGTGCTGAGCCGCTCTTTTTTCTCGACTACCTTGCCACCGGAAAACTCTCTCCCGAAAAATCCTATGAAATTGTCAAAGGGATTGCGGAGGGCTGTAAAGAAGCCGGATGCGCCCTGATCGGAGGCGAGACAGCTGAACTCCCTGACATGTACGCTGAGGGAGAATACGATCTGGCAGGTTTTTCGGTGGGTGTTGTCGACTCCAATAAAATCGTCGACGGTTCATCCGTAAGGGTTGGCGACACGGTCATAGGCCTGGCCTCCAGCGGCCTTCACTCCAACGGCTATTCTCTGGCCCGCAAAGTCCTGCTGGAAAAAATGGCGCTCTCTCTGGAAGCGGTTCCGGCCGACCTGGGCAGATCTTTGGGCGACGAATTGCTCATGCCCACGCGTATTTACATCCGCACCGTTTTGAATCTGCTCCGGGATTTCGATGTCAAGGGAATGGCCCACATCACCGGCGGTGGCCTCCTTGAGAACATTCCCCGCATCCTGCCAAAAAATTGCCTGGTTCATCTTGACAAAAGCAGCTGGGAAATCCCGCCGATTTTCGAACTGATCCGCCAGGGGGGAAATGTCGATGAAAACGAGATGTTCCGTACTTTCAACTGCGGTATCGGCATGATCCTGATAGTCCCGCAGGAAGAAACGGACGATATCCTGGGCCGTCTTAAAGGTCTGGATGAAACGGCCTCTTTGATCGGCGAGGTCCGGGCTGCCAAAGGAAGTAAAAAACAAGTCATTTTGGACTGATCCACTAGGCTTCCCTGACAGACAATTCGAAAAAAATCATGACCAAAAAACTTCGCATAGGTGTACTGGTTTCCGGTTCCGGCACAAACCTGCAGGCTGTTATCGATGCCTGTCAAAAAGGCAGCCTTACTGCTGAAGTCGCCGTGGTGATTACCAACAAGGCCGATGCCGGCGCCATATCCCGCTGTGAAAAGGCCCATATCCCATGGCAATTTGTCGATCACAGGCTTTTTCATGACCGCCAGAATTTCGATAACAAACTGATCGAAATCCTGCGCGAAGCCGGGGTCGAACTGGTTCTCCTGGCAGGCTTTATGAGGATCCTCACCGCATCTTTTATTGACAGCTTTCCACGCGCCATCATGAATATTCACCCGGCCCTGCTGCCGGCCTTTCCCGGACTTCACGCCCCCCGCCAGGCCCTTGATTACGGAGCCCGTTTCAGCGGCTGTACAGTCCACTTCGTGGACAAGGGGGTCGACAACGGCCCTATCATTCTGCAAGCCGTGGTGCCGGTTCTGGAAAGCGACTGCGAAGAAACCCTGCAAGCCAGGATTCAAGAACAAGAGCATAAAATCTATCCAGAGGCGGTGCAGCTTTTTGCCGAAAAACGCCTCACGGTTGAAGGAAGAAAGGTCCGCATTCTGCCGCCCGCCCCTGGCTCAGAGCCTTAACACCTCCGTTTCATGTCCATCTTTCTTTTTGTCGAGGTCAGTCATGCCCGAAACCGTTCTTGTCAGCGCCTGCCTCGTCGGCCTATGCAGCCGCTATGACGGTCAATGTAGAGCTGACTCACGTATTCTCGACTTTTTTACAAGCCGGGGTCTTGTCCCCATCCCCGTCTGTCCGGAACAGTATGGCGGCCTTTCAACTCCACGGCCACGCACCTGGTTCACTCTCGGCGACGGCAGAAAAGTCCTGGACGGATGCGGGGACCTCCTCAGCGATAACGGCGAAAAAATGAACGGAGCCTTCATTCGCGGCGCCTTGGAAACACTGAAAACTGCTCAGATGACGGGCTGCAAAACCGCTCTTCTCAAAGAGCGGAGTCCCAGTTGTGGGGTCCACCACGTCTATCTGGAAGAGCGGATCGTTCCAGGTTGTGGGGTCACAACAGCTCTTTTACGTGAAAAAGGTTTCAAAGTTTTTAACGAAGAAGAACTGGAAAAGCTGATAGAATGTTTAAACAAATAGCTACTAATCCATTGATTTAAAATTATTTTTTATTAAAATTTTAACAACATTACAAACTATGGGTCAGGGTACCGATTGGATGGAAAAAGTCTTGAATATCTCCCTGACTTATGGCATAAGTTACTGCTTGTGTAATAATCTTCAGGAGGTTCCAGAATGTCCCGAGTATGTGAAGTTTGTGGAAAAAAACCGATGACGGGCAACAATATCAGTCATGCCCACAATAAGACCAGAAAAACCTGGATGCCCAATCTCCAGAAAATGAAAACCGTTGAAGGCGGTTCGATTCGCTCCATCACGGTTTGCACCCGCTGCATCCGCAGTGGCGCCGTAACCAAGCCGGTTAAATAAAAAAAGCAGCGTTGCCGTTGCCCATCCGGGCGGATAGCTGCATTTAACCAGTCATTCGGACCGGTGAATGTTTATAGCGACGAATAAGCATTCACCGCGTCCATTCCCTCTGTCTTGCCAGAATCCTTTCCGAAGGTCCCCTTCCCAGCAATTAACGCCTTTTTCAGCCCCGAACACGCTCTACCTTGAAGACGTCCTTGACCCTTTTGACGGCATTGGTCACTTGGGTTAAATGATCCAAATCTTTGACTTCTATTTCAAAGAGATTGACCCCCTGATCCCCCTTCCGGGAGGAAATAGAAGCGCTCAAGATATTGGCTTCACAATCGGTAATGGCATTCGTAATCCCGGCCAGGATCCCTTTGCGGTCATAACAGAAAACCCGAATGCTGACTGATCGGCTTTCACTTTCGCGTTCATCCCATTCCACGTCCACATAACGTTCCGGATCATCGTCCTGAATACGTGGGCAATCCGCGGTGTGCACGGTAATGCCCCTCCCCCGGGTAATGAACCCCACCACAGGGTCGCCCTGGACAGGATTGCAGCATTTGGCGAAACGGAACATGATATCGCCCACGCCATGAATTTTGATCCCCGAAGAAACCCTCTCCCGGCCGCCAGCTTCGGTTTCTTTTTCAACGGAAGACGGTTCAAATCTCTCCTGAGCAGGAACAACACGGCTGATAACCTGGCCAAGGGAAACCTTTCCATAGCCCAGGGAAGCGAGAAGATCATCCGTCTCCTTAAAGCCCAAATCGGAAACCGCCGCCACAAAGGCCTCTCCGACCAGGGTCTTTTTGAGACCCAGGCCATGTTTGCGCAGTTCTTTCTCCAACAGTTCCCGGCCAAGCTCAATACTTTTGCCACGCTGCTCGGTTTTTATCCACTGGCGAATTTTGTTGCGAGCTCTGGATGTTTTGACAAATGCCAGCCAGTCCTTACTTGGCGATTGATGCGAAGAGGTGATGATCTCAACGATATTGCCATTGTTCAGTTCGGTGCGCAGAGGGACCAGCTTGCCGTTAATCTTGGCGCCGGAACAATGTGTCCCAAGTTCCGAATGAATACTGAAGGCAAAATCGATGGGTGTGGCACCACGCGGAAGCTCTTTGACCTCACCGCCCGGGGTAAAAACGTAGACCGAGTCGGAAAGCAAATCCAGCTTAACGGAACGCATGAACTCCCTGGAATCCTTAAGCTCCTGCTGCCATTCCAGCAACTGCCTGAGCCAGGCGAACTGACGATCGTCTTTGCCTTGAAAGGAACCGCTACCGCCGGCTTCTTTATATTTCCAATGAGCGGCGATACCTTCCTCGGCCACCCGGTGCATCTCTTCGGTACGGATCTGCACTTCCATGCGCTCGCCATACGGCCCGATCACCGTGGTATGCAGTGACTGGTACATGTTGGCCTTGGGCATGGCAATGTAATCCTTAAAACGCCCGGGGATAGGCTTCCAGGTGGAGTGAATTATCCCCAGCACCGCGTAGCAATCGCTGATTTTGGGGACAATGACCCGAAACGCGGCCAGGTCGTAGACCTGATCAAGATCAATCCCCTGGCGCTGCATCTTGTCGTAAACGGAATAAAGGTGCTTGGCGCGACCGGAAACCAGACCTTCCATGCCATGCTCCGCCAGCTTCAGCTCGATCTTTTTTTTGGCTTCACCGATATACTCATCGCGTTGAACTCTGCGCCGATTGATCTTATTGGCCAAGTCGTAAAAGATTTCCGGTTCCATGTACCGGAAGGAGTAATCCTCCAGCTCACTCTTGATCCAGCTGATACCAAGACGGTTAGCCAGGGGGGCATAGATATCATAAGTCTCCTGAGCCACCTGAAGCTGGACCTGGCGGGCCTGCTGGTCCAGGGTGCGCATGGAGTCCAGGCGATCGGCCAGTTTGACAATAACAACCCGGATGTCCCTGGCCGTGGCCAGAAGCATTTTGCGAAAATTCTCCGCTTGCCTCTCCTGGGTGTTGCGAAAGGTCATCCTGCCAATCTGGGTGACACCATCCACCAACTCGGCGACCTCCGCCCCGAACAGGGACTTCAGGGTATCTTTGGAGATCAGATTCTTCTCCAGAATGTCGTGCAGAAGCCCCGTAATAACGGTGTCCACATCCATACGAAGCTGGGTCAGAATATAGGCAACCTGAAGGGAATGCTTAAGGTAGGGTTCCCCTTCAAAAGGCTCTTTACCTTTGTGTGCCTTGGCACACAGGACATAGGCCCTCTGAAGTTCGTCAAGATTCACATCCGGATGGTAAGACCGAATTTTTTCAAGAATATCATTGAAACGGATCATGCCTTAATAAGGCCTTAAAACCTATTTGTGAAGCACGGAACAAGAGTCTGACGAAAAGGACAAAAAAGGTTAACCCGAAGGGCACCCAGCAAAGAAGGGCGTTCTTCAGGCCATTGGAAAGAATTATTTACTCCCTGGAACCTTGTAATCAATCTGCCCGGTCGCCACCTCGCGCAAAGCAAGAACTACTTTTTTGTTTCCCGCTTTGTTTTCAATAAGAGGTTCGCCCCCTTTATAAAGCTGTTTGGTCCTTTTAGCTGCGACCATGACCAAAAGGAAACGGTTGGGGATAACTTTCAGACAATCTTCAACTGTTACTCTTGCCATTTTTCCTCCAGAAAAAAGTCAATGCGGCGGAAATAATTAATTCGTGACATCTCACCAATAGGGTATCACAGTATCGGTGAAAAAAGCGTCAGGAGACCACTGGACAGCAGATTTAAGTCATTTAGATTATTTATTATCTTCCAGAGGTGATTTGCCGTCAATTTCTTTATCAACGAATCTCTTCAAAAAGCTGCACCTCCTGAAAGACCGACAATCCTCTGACAATTTGATAGCTTTTAGTTCTTCCAGGGCAACTGAAAAATCGTCGTTGACTATAATGTAATCATACCAGGATGCTTCGGCAATCTCACGCCGGGCATTTTCGATGCGGGTATTGATGACCTCGGGAGCATCGGTTTTCCGCCCCAGCAAACGTTTTTTCAACTCCTCCAGGCTCGGCGGCAAAATAAAAATAAAAACCCCTTCCCCATAATTTTCCTTCAACTGCGCAGCACCCTGGCAATCGATGTCGAGAAGGATATTAGCGCCCCTCTGCCGGGCAGAGTCCAACGTGTCTTTCGCCGTCCCATAGCAGTTCCCATGCACTACGGCCCACTCGGCAAAAGCCCCATTGGCAACCATTTTCTTAAATTCGTCCCGGGTCACGAAAAAATAATCGACACCATCGGTTTCTCCCGTTCTTGCCGGCCGCGTGGTGTAGGAAATGGACAAACGCAGACCAGGGAAAGATTCCAGAAGGCCCTTGCAAAGTGAAGTCTTTCCAGCGCCCGAAGGTGCCGACACAACCAACAGGGACCCCTTGTTTTCAGCCTTTGCAACCGAATATCCTTTATCCGCCCGGGTATTTCCTGTCAAAACCATTATCCCTGACTAATTGTGCCCTGAAATTGGCGCCCTAATTCCCCTTGGGCAAGAATCCTTGTACCACAGGGAAAAGAGTTTTTACACGACATTCTGGATTTGCTCACGTATTTTTTCGAGCTCGGCTTTCAAACCCACCACCTTTTCGCTCAACAGCGCGTCATTGCCTTTGGAGCCCATTGTGTTGGCCTCGCGGACAAGCTCCTGGACCAGAAAATCCATCTGACGACCAGCCACCTCTTCCGCGAACAGTTTTTCAAATTGCTGCAAATGGCTTTTAAAACGGGTTATTTCCTCACTGATGTCGCACCTGTCGGCAAAAATGGCCACTTCCTGGGCTATTTTCTGCGCATCCGGGAGGTTGTCCCTTTCCAGCATTCGCAGGCGGTTGGAAAATTTTTCCCTCCATTCAACGGGAACAAGCGGAGCCCGCTCTTCAATAACGTTAAGGTTGTCTGCCAAAAAAGCAAGCCGCTCATTTAGATCAATCAGAATGGCCTCCCCTTCGGCCGTGCGCATGCCCTGAACACCGTCGATCGCTTCATCTAAGGCTGACTCAGTTGCACGAGCCAACTCTTCCTGGGGGACCTCCACCTGCTCAAAGTTAATGACATCTTTTTGCGCCACCAGGAGATCGAGAGAAACCTCTCCAGGCAAACCAAACTCATTTTTTATCTGGTTAAATATTTTCACATACCTTCCAGCAAGATCCATATTCCAGTTCGGTTGCAAATCCCCGCCCCCAGCGAAATCCTGGTTAATAAAGACATCGATCTTGCCGCGCCGCAGCCTGTCGCCAATGCACTTTTTGATCCGGCTCTCCAGAAAAAGCAGCGTTCGCGGCGCTTTGATCCCGACATCACAAAAACGGTGATTTACTGACCTGACTTCAACACTGACGACATAATCAGCGCAGCGGGAAGCCCCCTTACCATAGCCGGTCATACTTTTTATCATGCGTGGCTCCTCTCGGAAGTTAATTCAAGACATAAAGAACGCTTTATTTTAATGACTTTCGGGATGATTGCAACCAATACCGGTCGAATTTTGGCGGTTGACATCAGGCCACTTATAATTTATTGATTTTTTGCCTTTCATGATCAATTATGAAGTAAGTCGTTTCAGCAAATTTTTCGGAGTCAACCATGCACGAAATGTCCTTGGCCGTGGCCCTGATGGAAGAGATCAACGCCATCGCCAGCCAAAATCAAGTCGAAAGAATTCAGGAAGTTGAACTCCACATCGGAGTGCTTAAACAGGTCGTTCCTGTTGTGATGCAGGAGGCTTTTAACGCTGCGAGCATCGGAACCCCGGCAGAAGGAGCCCTTTTGAAACAGGTTGCCATCGATGCCCAGGCCAGCTGCCGCAGCTGCAAAAACATCTTTACGCCGGAGCCCGACAATTTTCTCTGCCCTGTTTGCGGTCAAGGATTGATTGATATTCTGAAAGGAGAAGAATTCATCCTCCAATCTCTGACCTGCGAGTCATAATTTTTTACCAAGGAGCCTTATTGAACATGAAAATCAATGTTGTGAAACACGTGCTGGCCGCCAACGATCTGGTTGCCACGGAAAACCGCGAGGTATTCAGAAAAGCGGGAATACTGGCCGTCAATATTATCAGTTCACCGGGAAGCGGCAAAACCACTCTTCTGGAACATACCATTCCAGCGCTGGGAAAGGTTGATCCCTCCATTGTCGTCGTTGGTGACTTGCAGACCACCCGGGACGCAGAAAGAGTCTCGGACAAAGCCATCCAGGTCACCCAGATTAACACCGGAATGAGTTGTCATCTTTATGCCAATCAGATAGCCGAAAGTTTGCCTGGTCTCAACCTGGAAAAAGCCGGTTATCTGTTTATTGAAAATGTCGGCAACCTGGTCTGTCCCGGTGAGTTTGATTTGGGCGAAAACGTTAAGGTAATACTTCTCAGCATTCCCGAAGGAGACGACAAAGTGGCTAAATATCCCACCGTTTTCCGGGTCGCTGACATCATTCTTCTTACCAAGATCGATCTCCTCAATTCCTCCAGGTACAATCTCCAGCGCGTTTACGATGACATTAACAAGCTGAACCCGACAGCCAAAGTGATTGAGTTTTCAAGCTTGACCGGACAGGGGATGGAGGCGTGGCTGGAATGGCTTCAAACTCAAAAACAACAGAGCGTCGGAGCCCAGGCAAAATTTGTCAAGGAATAACGATTAAGCATTGTGGGCCTTTTTTTTAATAAGTTTTCCCATCAAATGGATCGTCTTTTTTGACTTCGGTAAGAAAAATGGTTCACTTCTCACAATTAAATATTTGTTTTTTAATGTTTTCACAATCACTCTTCAACATTTTCAGAAGAGTGGCACAAATTTATCATTTGTAACACATAGTTAGACCTTCTTATTTACTTATTTATTACTTTTTTATTACTTGACATTTAGGGTGAAATTAAAGAAGATTGCGCTTTAAAAAGCGGCATTTAAGCTAGGTGTATAATAGGTTGAGTGTATTTTGGTTGGCTGTTTTATTTGGTTTGGTGCTTTGTTTTAACTGCAACACAAACAATTTGGATTAGGGGTATTATCTATGAGTAAGAACCTCGAAGGAACAATCAGGAAAATCTGTGAAGAGTGCGGGAATGACCGTACGCGGATGATGGACATTGTCAGAGCTGTGCAGGCAACGTTCGGTGGAGTATCCAGCGAAGCGACTGACCTGATTGCCAGCTTTACCAAGGTTCATCGGGTTGAAGTTGAAAGTGTGGTATCCTTTTATGCTTTCCTTTCCGAAAAACCTAAGGGGAATGTGGTTATCCGCCTCTGCAACGACGTTGTCGATAAGATGTACGGTGTTGATGAGATAGCTAAAATCTTCTCAGAAGAACTCGGCATCGGCTTTGGTGAAACCTCCGCCGACGGTTATTTCACTTTGGAATGGGCACCCTGCATCGGACTATGCGACCAGGCACCTGCTGCTCTGTTCAACGACGTCATGGTAACAAATCTCACGGTTGAAAAAGCCAAAGACGTCATGCAGAAGATAAAAGGCAATCCTGACCCGACAAAACTGCCGGCAGCATACGGTCTCGGCGACGGAAACAATGCCAATCCTCTCGTTAAGTCTATGGTTACCAACTGCATCAAAAAAACCGGCGAAGTTCTCCTCTGTGACGTTCCCGCTGATGCCGGCCTCAAAAAAGCCCTGGAAAAAACTCCTGAAGAAGTCATCGCCGAAGTGGAAACCAGCAAAGTGCGCGGTCGCGGCGGCGCAGGATTCCCCACCGGCCTGAAATGGAAGTTTACCCGCGGCTCTGCCGGCAAAGAAAAATATGTTCTCTGCAACGCCGACGAAGGCGAGCCCGGCACTTTCAAGGATCGCGTGCTGCTGACGGAACGCGCCGACCTGCTGTTTGAAGGGATGACCATTGGCGGTTACGCCGTTGGCGCAGAAAAGGGCATCCTTTACCTGCGTGGTGAGTATGCCTACCTGCGGGCCTACCTGGAAGATGTCCTCCAGAAGCGTAGAGAATCGGGCCTCCTCGGCAACAACATCTTCGGTAAAAATTTCAACTTCGATATCCGCATCCAGATGGGTGCCGGAGCTTACATCTGTGGTGAGGAATCCTCACTCATCAGTTCCTGCGAAGGT
>JAFGRU010000045.1 GCA_016934985.1 Deltaproteobacteria bacterium | reverse complement strand
GCCGAGAGCGATCAGTACAACCGCTTCTGGCGCGGGGTGCCGCCCAAGAGCAAAGGCGACTGGGCTTTTATCAGCCACATGGTGGAAACCGCCCTTGAAAAGCAGGGCCGCGTTGCCGTGGTGGTACCTCATGGCGTGTTATTCCGGGGCGCAGCCGAAGGCCGTATCCGCCAGAAAATGATCGAGGAAAATCTGCTGGATGCCGTGATCGGCCTTCCGGGCAACCTGTTCCCAACAACCAACATTCCGGTGGCAATTCTGGTCTTTGACCGCTCCCGTGAAAAAGGCGGAGCCCGTGAAGATTGTAAAAATGTCTTCTTTGTCGATGCCAGCCGCGAGTTTGTCTCGGGCAAGAATCAGAATACCCTCTCGGAAACGCACATCGATAAGATCATGGCGACCTACACCGCCCGGGCCGAAGAGGAAAAATACGCCCATGTGGCCGAATTCGATGAGATCAAGGAAAACGACTTCAACCTCAACATTCCCCGCTATGTGGACACCTTTGAGGAGGAAGAGCAGGTCGATATCGATGCGGTGCAGTTGGAAATTGACGATCTGGAAAAAGAGCTGGCAGCGGTGCGGGTAGAGATGGCCGAAAAACTCAAGGAGATCCAGCGATGAGTGCAAAGAGACAATTGCCTCCGGGGTGGGCTGAGACCACATTCGGCGAAATCGCAACTTTCAAAAACGGAGCTAATTTCAGCGCATCTGACAGGGGAACTGAACTTAAGATGTTAGGTGTTGGAGACTTTCAAGATAGAGCCGTTCTTAAAGATACAAAATACTTGAAAAGTGTTCACTTGGCCTCTCAGCCATCAGAAGACAATTTCTTAGAGACTGAAGACCTGGTTTTTGTTCGTTCCAATGGCAGCAAAGAATTGGTCGGACGGTGCCTACACATTGAATGCTCACCAAGACTTCTTATTTATAGTGGCTTCTGTATTCGAGCTCGCCTTTATTCAGATGTTACATCTGCCCGATATGTGAACTTGTTGATGCAAAATGGAGTACTGAAAAAACAACTTGTAAAAGATGGCCGTGGGACAAATATCTCGAATCTCAATCAAGGCATCTTGGATAAGCTCACTCTTGTTCTGCCACCACTTGCCGAACAAAGGGCCATTGCCAACCTGTTGACCTCTTGGGATGAGGCCATAAATAAAACCAAAGAGCTGATCAAGGCCAAGGAAAAACGGTATAAGTGGCTGCTACGGGAGTTCATTTCTGAACCACAAAATTTGCAAAATGGTGTGAAATGGGAAAAGTTAAAATTTAAGCATATATTCAAATCTAACCACTGCAAAAACGTGTCAAATAAAGATCTTCCCGTATTGTCGGTGACAACAAACGGAATAGTTTTTCAATCTGAATACTTCAATAAAGAAGTAGCGAGTGATGATAAAGCCTCTTACTTAATCGTTGAAAGAGGCGACTTTGTCATGAGCGGTCTGAATTTCTGGATGGGATCTATTGATTTTCAAACCATTTGTGAAGCGGGTGTTGTTTCACCAGCATATAAAGTTTTCAAATTGACCAATGGGAGCTGTGTTCCTGAATATTTGCACCATTTTATCAGAAGTGACGAAATGCTGAGAATACTGGACCGCTCATCTGTTCAAGGTGCGAGTATCGTAAGGAGGAATTTAGACACTAATGCTTTAAACAACTCATACATCAACTTGCCCTGTAAAAACAGCCAGATGCAAATCGCCTCAACCCTGTCTTCAGCCCAGCACGAAATCGACCTACTGAAACAGCTCGCCGATAAATACAAAACCCAGAAACGCGGTCTGATGCAGAAGATGCTCACCGGCGAATGGCGTGTAAAGCCGGAAATTGTTAACCAATACATGGAGGCTAATCATGGCTAAAGGTAAAAACCAACACGTTGTAAAGCATCCCGATGGCTGGGCGGTCAAGGGCGAAGGTAACAGCAAGGCGACCAAGGTCACCCGGACACAGGCACAGGCCATTGAAAAGGCGGAGAACATCGCCAGAAACCAAAAGTCGGACACCAAGATTCATGGTGAGAACGGAAAGATCCGGGCTGGCAACAGCTACGGTAATGATCCATGCCCTCCAAAGGATAAAAAGTAAGGAGCGTTAATGGGAGGAAAAAAGGTCAAAGAGGTTACCCGGTACATAAAAAAAGAAATTGAACGGGAGCTGTGGGCACGGGCTGCGGGACGGTGCCAGTTCAATGGGTGCAACCGCATACTTTACAAATCTCCTATAACCCAGGAGCGGGTTAATATTTCTGAGAAAGCGCATATCTATTCGTTTTCTGAAGATGGTCCACGGGGATGGGGACCGTTCAAAAATAACCCTCAAAGTCTTAATGACGTGGGCAACCTGATGCTGATGTGCCATGACTGCCACAAGACCATTGATCAAGATAAAGACGGTTTCAAATATTCCGCATCGCTGCTTCAACAATGGAAAAAGGAACATGAACACAGAGTGGTCACGATTACCGGCATTGCAGCCAATCGAAAATCTCATGTGGTTTTCTACGGCAGCAATATTGGTGAACAACGGTCTCCGCTTCAGCAGGAAGATGCCATGGAAGCGATGTTTCCGGAGCGCTATCCGGTTTCGGAAAATTCAGCCTGCCTTTCCATGTCATGCTCCCATGAAGACAAAACGGCTGCTTTCTGGGAATCGGAATCAGCTCATCTGAACCGGGTGTTTAACCAGAAAATCCTGCCTTTGATTGAAAGCGACCAGACAAAGCACTTTTCTCTGTTCTGTCTGGCCCCCATTCCCTTGCTGATTCAACTGGGAGTGCTGTTCACGGACAAAATTTCAGTTGATACCTATCAGCCGATCAGAGAACCGAAAGGCTGGCATTGGCAGGCATTTCCTGATGGGTTTGAGTTCATTATCAAGAAACCTGAGGCAGCAAATGGAGACCCGGTTCTGGTTATTTCATTGAGTGACATCATCAATCATGAACGAATCAGAAAGGTCATGGGTGAACAGGTTTCAATATGGGAGTTGACTGTCCCGGAAGAACACATCGGCAACGATAATATCCGTAACCATGCACAGCTTTCCATGATTCGGACCATCATTCGAAAACTCATGGTTTTGATTAAGGATGTGCATGGGTCTACTACGCCACTTTCTGTTTTTCCAGCAATGGCTGTCTCCTGTTCCATAGAAATGGGTAGAGCCAGAATGCCGAAGGCGGATATGCCGTGGATTATTTATGACCAGAACAACAAAGAACAAAAGTTTATAAAAGCAATAACAATAGGAGACAGCCAATGATTACCAACGAACAAAAACGAGTCATTATTGACAATATAGTCAAATTGCTGGAGCTCCCTGATTCGGCCTATGACAAAGCTCGAAAAAGGTATGAAGATCTTGGGGAATGGTTTGACCGCGATGAATCAGCAGTGTCGGGAAACAATCCGCATATTTTCCCGCAAGGGTCGTTTCGCCTTGGCACCGCTATTCGCCCCCTTGATGAAAGTGAAGAATATGACCTTGATCTTGCCTGCAAGCTCCGGGACGAAATCAGCAAGGACAGCCATACCCAGGAAAAACTTAAAAAGCTGATTGGTATTGAGCTTGAAGCCTATCGAAAAGCCCGTGGTATCAAAAGTGAACTGGAGCCGAAACATCGCTGCTGGCGTCTCGAATATCAGGATGACCTCAGCTTTCACATGGATATTGTTCCGTGTATTCCAGCGGATGAAAAACGGCTGAAGGCAATTTTGGAGTCCATTCGCTATACGGGATTGGACGAGTATGTGGCCGAGGTCGCATCCCAAACAACGGTATCCATAACTGATGACCGGCACGAGGGCTATAAGCATATTTGTGATGACTGGAACATCAGTAACCCCGAGGGGTACGCCAAGTGGTTTGAATACCAAATGAATCCGCAGCAAACCAGAATCCTTCTGGAAAAAGCTCAGGTGGATGATGTGCCTTTGTTTAAAAAGAAAACGCCCCTGCAGCGGGTAATTCAAATTCTGAAGCGTCATCGCGACAACTGGAGCAAGGACAACCCGGAATCCAAGCCTATTTCCATCATCATAACGACATTGGCCGCCAGAGCTTATAACGGTGAGACTGATATCGTTGCGGCATTTGGAAATGTGCTTGAAAAAATGGGCGGTTTGGTGCGTCCAACAAAACCTCGGGTTCCTAATCCCGTTGATCCTGAAGAGGACTTTGCCGACCGTTGGTATAGGCATGATTGTTTACACTTACGACTGGAAGATAATTTCAATGCTTGGCTTCTGCAGGCGAGAACTGATTTTCAGCATCTTACCTCCACGACTAATACTGAATTTCTCTGCGAACACATTGAAGAGAAATTCTCATTGCGAGTGAACCAGGTGGAACTGAAAAAGCAGTTGGGGATCAGTACTGCCAGCGTTAACGTTATTACTCCCAAAACACATTCGATTGACCGACAAGATTCGGCCAGACCATGGGAATGGTAACTAAATGGGAGTGTTGGCATTGAATAGCTTGGACCAATTTCTGAGCGATTATCCCGGCATGTCGACAGCACCATGCTCGGATGCTGGCGTATGCCTGCGTGGAAAGTTTCGGTTCAAGGCCGACGTGGTTGGCAGTAATGAAATTGAAGATTCCTACAAGTTAGAAATCGTTGTTCCGGACAAGTTTCCTCGGTCCCTTCCAAAGGTAAAGGAAACCGGTGGCAAGATTCCGCGTGACGGTTATTTTCATGTTAATCCGGACGGAACCCTTTGTTTGGGTTCCCCGCTCAGGCTGTTAAAGAAAGTCCATAGTGTTCCAAATTTGACTGGCTTTGCAGATAAATGTCTGGTGCCGTACCTCTATGCTGTTTCTTACAAGCTGATGCATGGTGGAGAATTTGTATTTGGTGAGTTGGCTCATGGTGACCAAGGTATTGTGGACGATTACTCCGTCATGCTGGGATTAAAAGAAAGGCATCAGATAACACAGGCCATTCAGTTGTTGGGCGTCAAAAAACGGATCGCAAACAAAAAGCCCTGTCCCTGCGGATGTGGGAAAAAACTCGGGGCGTGCCCGTTTCATCATAAATTGAACGAGTTTCGTAAAATGGCACCTGTGTCCTGGTTCAAAGCACACGCTTTGAATGACTGGAACCGAGTTTAGAGTAAGAGAGGGTCATATGAGTAACTTTCAGATAAATGAAAAGCGCCTTTCTCAAATTCCGGCTTTGCAGCTGTTGATTGGCCTGGGGTTTGAGTTTTTGACACCGACAGAAGCACTCCGCGAAAGGCAGGAACGAACATCTAATGTTTTGTTGGAAAACATTCTGCGCAACCAACTCAAAGAAATAAACCGTATTCGTTACAAAGGTAATGAGTATCTTTTCAGCGAGGAAAATGTTCAGTCGGCTATTCAGAAGCTGAAAAATATCAAATATGACGGACTACTGAAGACGAATGAGGCTGTTTACGATCTGATCACTCTCGGGACAGCCATGGAGCAGACCATTGAGGGTGACTCAAAAAGCTTCAGTATGAACTATATCGACTGGCGTAATACCGGTCGCAACAAATTTCATGTAACAGTTGAATACAGTGTAGAACGTTCTCGATCAACAGAAACTGTCCGGCCGGATATTGTTCTTTTTGTCAACGGGATTCCGTTTTGTGTAATTGAATGTAAAGCTCCACAGGTAGAGGTAGAACAGGCTGTTTCGCAATCGATCAGAAATCAGAATGATGACTTTATCCCCAAACTTTTCATCTACAGCCAGATGGTATTGGGGGTAAATAAAAACAGTGCCCAATTCGCAACGGTAGGGACTTCGGCAAAGTTCTGGTCTGCCTGGAAAGAGTTGCGGGACAAAGAGACAGAGGTGGAGCGCCTGGTCAACCAACCGTTGACGGACGAGCAACAGGACCAACTTTTTAGTGGAGATTTTGTTTCTGCCCGGCGGTTTTTCCTGGAGCAGGCAGCCACTGGGACACGGCTGGTAACTGGCCAGGACAAAGCGATATTCAGCCTTTGCCGACCAGAGCGGCTCCTGGAACTGGCTTACAGGTTCACGGTATTTGATGGCGGGATAAAAAAAATTGCCCGCTACCAGCAGTATTTCGTTATCAAATCCACTCTTGAGCGAGTTCGCCAACTTAACGGAGAAGGACGACGCAAAGGCGGGATAATCTGGCACACGCAAGGGTCCGGAAAATCGTTGACCATGGTCATGCTGGCACGAAACCTGGCCCTCGATCCGGGTGTCCCCAACCCACGTATTGTGCTGGTTACAGACCGTGATGATCTGGACAAGCAGTTGGGGAACACTTTCGTCGCCTGCGGGCTCAACCCTGCACGGGCTACCTCCGGGCGAAATCTTCTGGAGCTGGTATCTGAGGAAAAAGCGGCTATCGTCACCACCTTGATTCACAAGTTTGACAAGGCTCTCAACCTCAAAAAATATCAGGACGACTCCACCGAAATCTTCATGCTTATCGACGAAAGCCACCGAACCAATTTTGGGACCTTTTCCGCGCGGATGAGGCAGATGTTTCCGAATGCCTGTTATCTGGGCTTTACCGGAACTCCGCTCCTGAAAAAAGAAAAAAACAACTTCCTTAAATTCGGCGGTCTTATCGAACCGCATTACTCAATCAATCAAGCGGTGGAGGATCATGCCGTAGTCCCGCTCCTCTATGAAGGGCGGCATGTGGAGATGGAGCAGAACAAGACGGCTATCGACTTCTGGTTTGAGCGTCATACCCAGGGTCTGACCAAAGAACAGCAGGCCGATTTAAAAAAGAAATATGCCCGCGCCGAAATGCTCAATAAAGCCGATCAGGTGATTTACATGCGTGCTTTTGACATCAGTGAGCATTTCCGGTCCAACTGGCAAGGGACAGGATTCAAAGCCCAGCTGGTGGCACCAAACAAGGCCTCCGCCCTAAAGTATCATGTGCATCTTGAGGAAATCGCTTTTGTGAGCTCGGCGGTTGTCATTTCTCCACCCGATACCCGTGAAGGATTTGATGAGACTGATGACGAGCCGACCGATGATGTTGTCAAATTCTGGCAAAAAATGATGAAGCGTTACGGTAGCGAGGAGGAATATACCAAACAGCTTATCAACCAGTTCAAGTTTGGTGATGAGCCTGAAATTCTGATAGTGGTAAGCAAACTACTTACAGGGTTTGATGCTCCGCGCAACAGGGTCATTTATGTGTGCAAAGAACTGAGAGAGCATACTCTGCTGCAGGCAATCGCCAGAGTCAATCGGCTGTATGAGCAAAAAGACTTCGGGTTCGTCATCGACTACGTAGGCCTGTTGGGTGAGTTGGACAAGGCACTTACCATGTACAGTGCCTTTGAGGGCTATGACGAAAACGATCTCCAAGGAACATTGACCTCTATCAATGTCGAAATTGAAAAACTGCCTCAGCGCTACTCTGACCTTTGGGACATTTTTAAAGAGGTGAAAAACAGTTACGACGAAGAGGCCTACGAGATTTTGTTGGCGGATGATGCCCTGAGGGAGGATTTTTATCAACGTCTGGCAGAGTTCAGTAAAACTCTGGGAATGGCCCTTTCGACTGAATCGTTCATTATGAATGTGGACGAGGAAAAGTTGCGGCGCTACAAAGACGATCTGAAACGTTTTCAAAATCTGAAAGCCTCCGTGAAGCTTCGCTATGCCGAGGCTATCGACTACCGGGATTTTGAACCGAAAATCCAGAAACTTCTAGATACCCACATCCAGGCGAACGAGGTTCTTCAACTCAACGAACCGGTGAATATCTTTGACGAGAAACTGTTCAATGAGGTGAAAGAGGAACAAGGGATCTATGTTGCAGGAAAAACGACCGCCGCCAAAGCGGACGCTATTGCCCATGCTACGGCTCGGGTAATTACCGAAAAAATGGATGAGGACCCGGCGTTTTATGAGAAATTTTCCCGGATGATTCAACAGGCTATTGAGGATTTTCGAGCCAGGCGACTGTCCGACTTGGAGTACCTGCGCAAAGTAAATGAAATTCGGAAAAAAGTCGTCACCAGAAAGCATGACGATGTTCCGCTGGCATTGTCGGACAATGAAGATGCCTCGGCTTATTACGGCGTCCTCAAACCCTTTTTTGAACAACAGCAACTTGAAAAGGGAGATTGTGAGGAACTTGCCGCCAATACCGCTTTGGCTGTTCAGGAAATTCTCATGCAAAATTGGAAGGTTCATTTTTGGGACGATGAGGATGCCCAGAAACAGGTTATAAACGAGATCGACGATTATTTGTTCGACGAGGTAAAGGGAAAGCAGGGTGTGGATATAAGCTTGGATCTAATGGATGAGCTGATCGAGCGAACCATGCAGGTTGCCAAGCACAGGAGCACGTCATGAATTTCTCCTCCTGTTCGGTCACATATGGGAAGCAGGATATCGATTATAAAGTGATGTTCGCAGCAAGGAAGACACTCGAGATTGCGGTGCAACCCGACTTCAATGTTCTAGTCAAAGCTCCTCATGGAACCTCTTTTGAAGAAATAAAAAAAAGGGTAGCGAAACGTGCCGGTTGGATCAAACGGCAGTTAAATTATTTTCAGCAGTTTCATCCCAGAACCCCGACAAGACGGTATGTTGGAGGGGAGACACACTACTATCTCGGAAGACGCTACCGGTTAAAAATATGCCGGGGAAATGAGACAGGAGTAAAATTGGCTCGAGGATATTTCCATGTGGTTGCGCCAGAAGACGCCAACTCTGAAAAAATTAAAGCTATTATGGACATCTGGTATGCGCGTAAGGCAGTGGAAAAATATAAAGAGAGCTTTGACCGGTACTGGCCCTGTTTTGAAAAATATGCTCCATCACGGCCAAATTTAAAGGTACGACGGATGAAAAAACGCTGGGGCAGCCTTTCAAAAGGCGGCATATTAACAATAAATGCCGAGTTGATTCGCGCTCCGATTGAGTGCATTGATTACGTCATTATCCACGAGCTATGTCATTTGAAATTCCATGACCACAGCTCTGCCTTTTTTACTTTTTTAGAAACAGTCCTCCCTGACTGGGAAAAACGGAAGCATAAATTGGAATTGGCTTTGGTGTAAATTGAGCCTAATACGATGGCGCCAAAATGAAGATGAACCATGCGTCTAGGAACATAAAATAAATTTTAAAAGTTATTTTATATGATTTAGCAATATTACTTTTGGCCTAACTTCTCCAAAGGATTTTCTCTTGTAGGGATGAAAAAGTTGTCACGGTGTCACGGGGTCGGACCAACACAACTAATTGAAAATAATGAGAATATGAGAAAATTTAGACCCATTTTCCCCCTTAAATCGCTGATTTTGGCCTTAAAAACGAGAGTAACGCGTTTCTCAAACACTGGCTTTCGGGAAAAGACACCAGGATGACAGGGATGAGGGCATAAAAGAGTTACAATGAATCCGACGGACCGTTACGATACCTCGCACTTGGCTGAGAATCAAAATGAACCCGGTTCTCATGGGCGGGTGCTGAAAAACCTCCTGGGTATCAAAAGAAAACGTGAGATGAACCGGGCCGAAGAAAGCCGCTTTGTTCGTTTGATGGATGAGGCCGTAGAGCGGTTTGAAAGCGATCATCGTTTTACAGCGGAAGACATTCGTTGGTTGCACCGGTTCTGGTTGGCCGATATTTACGTTTGGGCCGGTGCCTATCGGTTGGTCAATGTGGGGAAAGGGGGATTTATGTTTGCGGCAGCCGCCCAGGTTCCGAGCCTGATGCAGCAATTTGAAAAGGAGCAACTCAGTCGCTACACACCCTGCAATTTTGAGAATCGTGAAGAATTGGTCCTGGCGCTGGCAGAGGTGCATGTGGAGTTGGTGTTGATTCATCCGTTTCGGGAGGGCAACGGTAGAATTGCAAGGCTGCTGTCCGTTTTGATGGGCCTCCAGGCCGGTTTACCGCCTTTGGAGTTTTCCAGCTTGAGGGGAAAGAATCGAGAGCGGTATTTCAAAGCGGTAAGAGCAGGAATGGATCGGGATTACCTACCGATGATGACTATTTTCAGCGAGGTGATCGAGAGGACGCTTGCCGTGGCGGAGTAATCTCCGGTTCGCTTTCTTTGACCAGGGACTCGCCATCTCCTTTCAAATAGATGCCCTCAACGGCAAAGGAAGAAACCATGGAATAACGCAGCAGTTTCTTGCGTTTGGCAGCGTCCTTTAAATAAGGGTTGGTATCGGCGAGAGATTTTTTCATATGCTTACTGTACCATAGATTCCAGCAGAGAAAAACATTTCAGAAAATTATTAGAGGCAGAGAAAAATCATGACTGCAAAAAAGAGTTTTCCGAAAGATCCCGATCTTGCCAATGTCGAGGAAGCGTTAAAACGGGCCGGCAAGGCAGCCCGAGAGTTGGCTAGAAAAACCCGAACTCCGTGCTTTGTGATCAAGGAAGGGAAAATCGTCAATATTGCGGAAGATCAGGCGGACTACCCGTCTGCGCTGAAATCCAGCTCTCATAAATGCTGAGTGGTGGTGGCGTATGTAGAGCCAGTTCGGGCCAAATTTGCAACAACCTGAGTGATAAAATGCAATGTGCGAATTATCCATATTGTCCATTTAATGCAGCATTCGTGGCAGTTGTCCGGATATTCCGGATAACTTGTCAGAAATTGCGGAGGATGCCTTGACAACTGACGAGCCCAAAGACATCCTGCTATACAAAAGTGAGGACGGAAATGCCTGTCTTGATGTCCAACTCGATCGGGAGACGGTCTGGTTGAACCAGAGACAGATGGCGGAACTGTTTGAAAAGGATACTGATACCATCGGGTTGCATATCCGCAACCTGTACAAAGAGGGGGATTTGCTGCGGGAGGCAACCACCGAGGAACCCTCGGTAGTTCAAGATGAGGGAGGCCACCAGGGTGTTGCCCGAGCATCTGGTTAAAGGCTTTACTATTCGCGAACAGCGCCTGCGCGAGGGGGGTCATGATTGGGTCAGGCTTGGGATTGGTGATCGGGTCAGGCTTGAAATATTGTGAATCGTATATAACTAGTCGAAATCATATCAAAATTTATTTTTCCGATCAGATAATCCAAAGAATCTCCCACCAACTTGAACAGCGCTGCCGTGATATTGAACCCCTCGGTTACAAGAAACCGACCTGAAAATCAAAAAATTTGCTCAGGAACTAGCCAAGTCGACCTAAGAACTTCCGAAGCAGCCGACCTCGCATCGTGAGGCGAAAAATTTTGAATTCAATGGCCACGCCTGTTCTCGCTGTGTTGAATTAAGAGGCGGCAGTGGCACCCTTGCAAGGTCGCGGCGATAATGGTTTGACACATGGGACCATCTCCGTTAAAAGAGGGACGAGGCCAAGGGCTTGCGCTTAGGAGAAAGTATGACACCTGAACAAAAAGAAAAACAAAGGAGATGCCATCACCTGGCTGGACATGCTGTCATTGCCCATCGGCTCGGAATGTCGGTGGAAAAAGTGAATATCATCAAAACAGAAAAACGTTTGGGGTGTTGCGCTGTCCGGCAAAACGAAACCGCCGCCGATTCCATTCATCTGCTTGCCGGTTACGAAGCAGAGGTGAAATTGGATCCAAAATATAAAGGTGATACTGCGATTGACAACGGCTGTTCGATTGCCCCCGACTACCGTACTTTTTGGGACCTTTGCGAAAAGGATAACATTAGAGGCCATCAGTACTTTGCTCTGGTCGACAAGACCAGAAAAGCCGTTGACGACAACTGGCCGCAAATCGAAGCCGTAGCCGAGGCCTTATTTCAGTTTGTGCAAATAACCGGCGATATGGTGGGGTCGATTGTCTGTGCCGTCGATAACGGCGATGATTACACGACAACTTCGGAATGGGAACTCTGTAGCGAGATTAAAAACAGCCGTCACCACATGTGTAACCACAAGCGAAGAAAGAAAAACTGAAAATCAGGTATTCTTTAGTGAAAAAAGCTTGCCTTCTTTCAGAATCTTTTCTTTGAGGTGGTCCCCCGTCAAAGTGCCCAATGCAACAATTCAAATTTGAAAGCAAGAGGGAGAGCCTCGACCTCGTTCCAGAGGCGTGAAAATTCGTTGTGGCTCATAGCGGGGGCCATTACAGCCAAATCGAAATAGGACCAGGGCTTGGCCGTTCCTTTGGCGTATGGAAATTGCCATTATTGATGAATGTTTGAGCGTGTCAGTAAGAAGGGTTTTCGACCTGTCGACTAACCCCAAAAAGCCGTTGTCTTCTGAATCCGGCTTTTATCAAATGTCAATTTCCTACTAATTTTTTAAATATTTACATTTTGGTTTTTTTAAAGTATTTTGCTACTAAATTTTAAAAAATTAGTAGCAAATTAGTAGTTATGGCAACTTGAGACATTGGAGAACCGGATGAGAATCCCACCCACCCCGCCCGATTCAGCCACGATTTTTGCGCAGTTATTAAAGCAAAACGACGAAAAAGCCTTTCGGGTTTTAGGGGAAATTGGCCCGGTCGACAACAAAAACCGCTATCTGCATTGGGAAAAAATCCGTCATTTAACGCCACCTGATGATTTTTCTCATGAAGAATGGTGGGCCGGGACAAAAATGGCGAGAAGAAATCTTTACAAACCTATCCCTCTAAAAGCCAAAAATGGGAAAAATTTCCAATATTCGCTTCCCGATTGCGTCTTAAAAGAACTCCACTGGATTGACCAGAACGCAAGCGGCAGCCTTCAAACCGACAGCCCCATTACGAACCCTCACTCAAGGGACAGCTACCTCCTCAGGTCATTGATTGACGAAGCCATCAATTCAAGCCAGCTGGAAGGTGCCTCAACAACCAGAAACGTTGCCAAGGAAATGCTGCGTGAGAACAGGCCTCCAAAAGACCGCAGCGAACAAATGATTTACAATAATTTTCTGGCCATGGAATTTATCCGGGAGATAAAAAATGAAAAGTTAACCCCGGAAATGGTTCTTGAACTGCACCGGGTTCTAACGAAAAACACTTTGGATAAACCGGAAATGGCTGGAAAATACCGGGAAAAAGATGATGCCATCCACGTTGTCGACAGGGATGAGATTGAAGTGCTTCACGTTCCTCCACCAAGTGGAGAACTGGAAGAAAGAATGAAAAACCTTTGTGCTTTTGGAAATTCATCCAACGATGAGTTTTTTTTACACCCGATCCTTCGAGCCATAATTCTGCACTTTCAACTTGCCTATGATCATCCGTTTGTTGACGGCAACGGACGGACAGCGAGGGCCCTTTTCTACTGGTATGTGGCAAAACAAAAATATTGGTTGATGGAATACATTTCCATATCCGGAATCATCAAAAAATCCCCCGCAAAATATGGGAGGGCTTATTTGTATACGGAAACAGACGATGGTGATTTGACATATTTTATGATTTACCAGCTTGAGGTAATCAGAAAGGCGATTGCAGAATTATATGCCTACCTTAAAAGGAAAGCTGCTGAAATCCGGGAGGTAGAACAACTGATTTCAGCAACAAAAACACTAAAAGGGAAGCTCAATTACAGGCAACTTGAGGTGATAAAACATGCTCTAAAACATCCGGGTGCTGTTTATAAGATTCAAGGACACCAAAAAATTCATGGGGTGACGTATCAAACCGCCCGTTCAGATCTTCTCGACTTGTCGGACTCTCTTCATCTTCTCCAAAAAGAAAAATATGGGAAAGCGTTTATTTTTATTTCGCCGGGAAACCTTCAGGAGAGAATAAGAAAGAAGAGAATTTAAGGAAACGTAAGCCGCTCGGCCACATCTTTTGAATATGTCTCATATCTGAACACCAACCATATATTTTAAAGCCATAAGGCAATTTCGTCCTTTTTATCCCTCCCTTACCTCCGCTTCATCCCACACCTCCAGCCAATCTTTGCCGACCGCCTTGACCGGCAAGAGTTTCTCTTTCGCTTATTGTCTCTCCATATTTCCTGAGAGGGATTGCCTTCCCGGCACCTCTACCCCGTTCTTAAGCAAAAATTAAATTTTAGCAAAAAAAAATTAAAGGATTTTTGGTTTTGGACGAAAAGATAGATTAACGGGTGAATTTTTGGCGGAGGATTTGCCTCACCCCCCAGTTAAAATTGAAGCTATAGTTTATTGGTCTGGAGGATTACGATGTCTGCTTCAAAAACCGCAGAAGTATTGTATCCATTTAAAAATTCCTGCCTCGCCAACATCCTTCTTCCCATCGTTAACGAGGAGGTGCTGGAGTTGGACTGCCTTGTCAAGAATACCGACTCCACTCATTTCGAGGCGACCTTTCTGCCCGGCCAGCTTCCTTTAAACAACCTCAGTCTGGATCGTGTCTGCAAAATTTCTTTCCAGAGGGATGGTCATTGTCATATTCTCAATACCCGCATCGTCCGTGTTCTCTCTCCCGAAAAACTGCTCCTGTTTTTCAAGCGGGTCAAGGTCAACCCCGTTGTCCGGGATTACTTCCGGGTCGATGCCCGAGGCAAAGTCTCTTATCAGAAGCTTGCGGATCAGCCTGGAGAAATCTTCGACCACCAGGGCGTCCTCAATATCAGTGGCGGGGGAGTGCGGTTTCCCATTCGAAGGTCATTCAGCCTGGGACAGAAATGCCGCATCGGTCTCGCTTTCAACAACCCGCAACCGGTCGAACTGGAGTGCACCGGGGAGGTGGTAAGGGCCATTAATTTCGGCAAAAGACCCTACGTATCTCTCAAGTTCACGGACATCGATTCCAAGGACCGGGAGAGCCTCATCTCCTTCTGCATGGCCGTTCAGAGAGAAGCCCTGAGAACCAAAGTCCAGGTCGTCAATTTTGCCTGACAAGGGGGGCGGGAGACTTAATGCGCCGACCCGTTTTCAAAGAGGTAACCCCGCAGTTTAGCCGGTAAATTTCCCGCCAGCCTGAACAACCCTGCCGTAACGTCGAACCTGCCGGTAACCAAAAATAAAGGCACCAAAATAGCTGCTTATGGTCCTCCGCGGCCTTTTTTCGGAAGGTATGTTACCTTGGGCTGATCTTTCAAGTCTGCATCCGAAGTAATAATGTTGCAGTTTTGAGCTCGTGATACAGCGACGATGATGGCATCGGCCATGGCCAGTTTTTCCTGCAGGGATATTTTCTGGCAACAAACGGCGGCAAGGGTTGGCGTGACAAATAATCGGAAACCGGCATCGAACAACTGAAGGCCCGCAAGGATTCTGACTTTCACCCCTCCCTGATCAACTCGAGCAGCTCTTCCGTCGAAATTTTCCCTTCCATATCGGCACCCTCCAGGAGGCTGTCGGCGAGATCGCGCTTGTGGTGATGGAGTTCGACGATCTTGTCCTCGATGGTGCCGCGCGCCACCATGCGGTAGATGGTGACGGGACGCACCTGGCCGATGCGGTGGGCGCGGTCGGAGGCCTGATCCTCGACCGCCGGGTTCCACCAGGGGTCCATATGGATGACGTAGTCGGCGGCGGTCAGGTTGAGGCCGGTGCCGCCGGCCTTGAGGCTGATGAGAAAGACATCGCCCTCTCCGGCCTGAAAGGCGTTGACCCGTTTTTTGCGGTCACGGGCCGGGGTGCTGCCGTCCAGATACTGATAGGCGATGTTCTTGGCGTCGAGATATTCGCGCAGGATTCCCAGGTGGCCGACAAACTGGCTGAAAACCAGGGCCTTGTGGCGGCTTCCGAGGAGTTCTTCGATGACTTCGCTGAAAAGCTGCAGCTTGGCGCTGGGCAGGCGGGTTTCCGCCATGACGAGGCGGGTGTTGCAGCAGGCGCGGCGCAGTTTCATGATCTCGGCGAGAACCTGGAAACGCTGCTTGCCGTTGTCGGCTTCAGGGGCGGACAGTTTGTCGACGGCCTCGCGCCGCAGGGCTTCGTAGAAGGCCAGTTCTTCGGCACTCAGATCGACATGGAGGAGGACTTCGGTGCGGGCCGGAAGCTCTTCGAGGACCTGGCTCTTGGTGCGGCGCAGAAGGAATGGCTGGATGAGTTTTTTCAGGCGCGTGCGGGCCTGTTTGTCCTTTTCTTTTTCAATGGGGACGGCAAAACGGCGGTTAAAGCTTTCCAGCGAACCCAACAGGCCGGGGTTGATAAAGCGGAACAGGTTCCAGAATTCGCCGAGGTGATTTTCTATGGGGGTGCCGGTAGTGATGAGCTTGAAACCGCCCTGCAGTTTCATGGCCGCCTGCGAGCGTTTGGTGGTGAAATTTTTGATGGCCTGGGCCTCGTCGAGGACAATGGTCTGCCATTCGATCTCGCCGAGGAGCTGCGCCACCTCTTGCTGCTGCAGTAATCCGTAGCTGCAGATCAGCATATCGAAAGGCTGGAGGCGGCCCATGAGTTGTTTGCGGTCGTGGCTGTTGAATTGAATGGGCTTGAGGGTCGGCGCGAAACGTTCGGCTTCACTGACCCAGTTCATGCAGACCGAGGTCGGGGCCACCACCAGGGTCGGTCCTTCGGGAGCCCGGGTGAGAATGACGGCCAGGGCCTGGAGGGTTTTGCCCAGCCCCATGTCGTCGGCCAGGCAGGCCCCCATGCCCGTCTGGGCCAGGCGCGCCAGCCACTGAAAACCTTCCTCCTGATAATCGCGCAGTTCGGCCTGCAGGGTTGACGGGAGCGGCGTCTCCAGGTTCTGGGCCGCGGCCAGACGCTTGATATATGCCTGCCAGTGTTCATCGGCCGAAAAGTCTCCCACTTCGGCGGCAAAATCCTCGAGAGCCGGAGCGGCGAGGGGATGAAAACGGACGCCATTGCCGTAATTTTCCCCATAACTGCGCAGTTCGTCGAGGCGTTTGCGGAATTCACGGGTCAAAGCCAGAAACTGCCCCTCGCCGAGGGGGACGATACGGCTCGCTGTCTGTTCCGTCAGCTTGAGGAGGGCCCGCATATCGAGAACCATGTCATTGTCCAGTTTCAGCTCGCCTTCCGCGGCGAACCAGTCGCGCTGGCGATGAATGTTCAACTTGAAATTCTCCAGTCCGGCCCGGCTTCGGATGCTCAGTTTTTCTCCCTCGGGCCATTCCGGGGTCACGGCATCGCCAAGGTCCTGGAGCTCCAGAAGCAGATTAAGGCAGTCTTCCGGATCATCGATCAACCATTCGTGCTGGATATGGTCGCTTGCGGCCAGGACCGGACAGGCTTCAATCACCTGCTCCGCCCGGGTTTTCTCGTTTTCCAGATCGCGGGTGGTCTGCAGCCGTTTGCCGCCGGATTCGGCGATCACCGTCGAACCGCCTTCACCGGCCCTGTAGCAGGGGCCTTCCTGGCCGAAAGGACGCACCAGGAGGGTGACCTTCAGCCCCTCTCCTGCAGGCAGCATATGGAGGTATGGCTGGCAGTCGGCGGCGATTTCTTCAGCGTTTTCCGTCCCTGTGCCGATATCGGAATGAACCGTCACCAGCGTGGAGACCGTTTTTATCGCTTTCAGCACCTGCTCTTCGGCTTCGGCAGGTACGGCCAGGCGATTCCCGGGCAACAGGTCGGCGACGCGGCGGTGGCCGGCACCGACCTCGACGACCTTGAGACGCAGGGGGCTTTCCTTGATAAAGGAGATGCCGTCCTTCTGGCAGTCGGCAGGAGAGAATTCCAGTTCGAGGGAGCCGTCTTTTTTCTTTTTGACCAGCAGCTCCGGCTCGCCCCTGACCACCTCGATACGGGTTTCCGGAGCATCTTCCCAAAAAATCAACGGATGCCCGGCGAGGGCGACAAGGGCCCGTTCGTTGAATTCATACTGGAGCTGGCCGTAATAGCCATAGCTGTAGGTGTCGATGTGAGTGCATACGCGCAGGTCCTGGGCCGTTATATAAGGGATATCGCCCGGTTTGGTGGCGAGACGCTTGAGAGCGATGTTGCGCCCCTTGGTCCAGGAACCCCTGGCGGTTAGTTTCTGTTCTTTGGGCTGAATATGGTAGCTGCCGTAATGGTCACGAATAAACCAGGCGAGGCGGCACTCTGCCTCAGGTTTGCCCTCTTTGAAGGTTTCCTGGTCGAGGGAGGCCAATGCTTTCAGAGCCAGTTCCCAGGGCTCCTGATGGCCGACCATCTCGACAATGGAATGAATCCCGGTCTGTTCGCGCCATTGTGCGGCTTTGCGGCCATAATCGCTCTGCGGTTGCAGCCGGAAAATCAGCTCAGCCGCTTCCGCGGCCAGCCAGAGCATCCCGCTGCGGTGGGCGTCCGTCACTAGTTGCGCCAGGTGGGTTACCAGGGAACCGGTTGCCTTACTGTCCGTGACCCAGTAGTAGCACAGGCAATGGAAAAAAGCCGCCAGCCTGTTGGGGCTGTCATCATAGCTTTCCGGTGCGTAATCCAGTTTTTCCTGCAAAGAAGGATTCCCCTGCTGAATCAGAAGCACCATTTTAAAAACGGCATAGACCGGTCCGAGCCAGTGTCCTTCTTGCCTGAGGATTTTGTTGCAATACTCGATGGCCTGGTTCAGGTTGGCATATTCTTTTGTTTTCAGCAGGGCAAGAATGAAAAAGATGCCCGGAATTTCGTCGAAAAAAGCCGCGCGTTTTTTGGTCTGTTTCCTGTAGGCCGCCAGTCCTGCCGTGAAGTGCTGCAGGGCTTCTTCATTGCTGCCTTTGAGAAAGGCCAGCCAGCCCTTGAAGGGGAGAATGAAAGGTTCCATGACCTCCGGCAGGTGTGCAAGATGTTGCTCACAGGCATCGAGTTGCCCTCGGAGTAGAAGTTGCTCCGCGAGGATGATGTCCGGCATATGGGTTTCGGTGGCGTTTGGGTCGTCGGCCAGCTCTTTGAGACAGGAAAAAGCTTCGTCCGCCGGTTCACAAACCAGGGCGGCATTGAAGAGGATATCCCATAAGCAGGTTAAAAGGGCTTTTTCCGGCAGCAGGCCCAGCCAGTCCTTGTCAAAGGGGTTGTTGAAAATGTTGAGCAGGACATCGCCCAGGGAGATTTCCTCCTGAAAGAAACGATGCTTGTTGAAATGGCTGAGCTGATCAAAGGCATAATCGAAGTCCCGGCTGTAGATACCGATACGCACTTCACGCAACACCTGCTCTCTGGAGCGATATTGCGGAAGCGCGTTTTTTCGCCCGAACCTGCTGACAGGATAGCTTTGGCGGACGGCTTTGACGTGGGCCTTAAAATGTTTCTCCCCGATGGCCTGGCGGGTGGCGATTTCCATCAACAAGGGATGGCAGCGCAGGTTATTGCGTTCAGTGAGGAGAAGTCCCCGCTCCAGAAGCCTGTCGAGAACCGGTTTGAGACTTCTTACGGTGAAACGGTTTCCGCGCTGGTCCCTGATTCCGGCCGTGTTGATGCAGCCCAAAAGGGAGGAGCGGCTGACCGCTTCGTAGCAGATGGAAAAAAGTTGAACGATCTCTTTTTCCAGAGGTGTTGACTGATCATAGGTTGCTGTCAGTTGCCGGTAAATTTCACTGTGGGATGCTGAGTTATCGATCATGACGGTTGTCGGCTGGCTTGAAGTTTTAATTGGGACGTGAGTTTTCTATATTGTTCCAAGAAGATTGACAAGGCTCGAAAAAATAGACTCGAGGTTTCTCAGTGGAGAGTCGCTAAATGTCGGACACCCTTGTCCGGCACCACGCCATAGCTTCCCCCGGGTAACTCATTCCCTTGGCAACGGGGCTCGAAGCGAACGGAGCCGGGGTGCAGCAAGGGAGGGCATAAAAGCGAAAAGATGAATCCGAGCGGCCGTTATAATACCACGCAATCGACTGAAAACCAGCATAAACCGGTTTTCCATTGGGAGGTGCGGGTCATCTGGGCGCTCTTCGCCGATTATCGGACCAGAGGTATTGAAGGGGTAGAGACGGGGGCTGGCGTGCATGATTGTTTCTTCAGGAAAAAAATTGAAATTATTCAGCTTATCGGCGCAATGCCTCGAATCGCCCATTCCAAGGGCCGCGTGAACCCGTCCATGGGGCTTTGCTGCCGCCATCCGGGCGGCAGATGCCCTTTCCATGGGCGACACAAGTCCTTGTGCTGAATAGTCACAAAAAAATTTACATCTCGAATTTGTAGCCGACGCCATAGATGGAGTGGATGAGTTCGTCGTCGAAGGAGGTGTCGGCGATTTTTTTGCGCAGTTTTTTGATATGGCTGTCAATGGTGCGGTCGCTGACCACGCGCTGGTCGGGGTAGATTCTATCCATGAGCTGGCCCCGTGAGTAGATACGGCCCGGGTGATCGAAAAGAATGCTGAGGAGTTTGAACTCCACTGCCGTGAGATCGAGCTTCTCGCCGTGAAGGGTTGCCTGGTAGCGTTCCTGGTCGAGGACCAGGCCGGTGGCAACGGCGGCAGGGTTGCTGCTGCGCCGCAGCACGGTTTTGACCCGTGCCACCACTTCGCGGGGGCTGAATGGTTTGCAGATATAGTCGTCGGCTCCCAATTCCAACCCGAGAAGGCGGTCGATCTCCTCGACTTTGGCCGTGACTATGATGATGGGCAGGCTGGAGAAGGTGCGAATCTCCTTGCAGATGTCGAGGCCGTTTTTTCCCGGCAGCATAAGATCGAGAAGGACCAGGTCGGGGCTGTTTTCCCTGACCCAGGTCACGACTTCCCGGCCGTCGTTCAGAATATGGGCGTTATAATCCGCTGCCAGCAGGTAGTCTTTGAGTAGTGTGGCAAGGCGTTCTTCATCTTCGACAATCAATATCCCACTCATGGCGCCCCCGTGTTCAAAGGTAATTTAATGGCGACCCACAGTCCCCCATGGGGAGAAAGCTTCGCTGCCACGCAGCCTTCGTGGGCTTCGACGATATTTTTGCACAGGGACAGGCCGAGACCGGCGCCGCCATGGGCACGGCTGCGGGAACTTTCGACCCGGTAGAGGCGTTCAAAAACACGGGGCAGATCCGCTTCGGGGACGCCCGGCGCCGAGTCGAGGAAGTCGATGCACAGTTCACCGTCACTCTCATTGAGGTGGATTTCCAGGCGGCCATCGGCATTGGTGTAGTTGAGACTGTTCTCGATGATGTTGGCGAACAGCTGGCCCAGGCGTTGCGGGTCGGCCCACAAGCCTTTAATGTCCTGGGTGGGGACTCGGGTCAGGATCGCGATGTTTTTATTTTCGAGGCGTGAACTGAAGCCTTCAAGGGTAAGTTCCAGAAGGTGAACCGGGTTGACTTCGGTCTTTTTGTAGCTCAGGGCGCCTATGTCCGACATCGATAACTCGTAGAGGTCGTCGACCAGGCGGGTTAGCCGCAGCACCTCGGCGTGCAGGGTTTCCATGCCCTCGGCGCCGGCGCTGCGGATGCCGTCCTGGATGGCCTCGATTTCACCCCGCAGTACGGCCAGAGGGGTGCGCAGCTCATGGGAGATGTCGGCGACCCACTGTTGGCGCGCTTTTTCGTTCTCCTCCAGGGTCAGGGCCAGGGTGTTGAAATCGCGGGAGAGTTGACCCAATTCATCGTTGCTGCTTACGGCAGCTCGAATACTGTAATTACCCGAGGTGAGTTCACGGGTTGCCCGGACCAGGGTCCGGATCGGCCGCACCAGCTGGTTGGCAATGGGCAGGGAAAGACAGGCAGCGATCAGGAACATGGCCAGGGCAATGAGAGCCATGGCCAGCTTCTGCTCTTTCCAGAAGCGCAGCTGCTGCGCTGAAGGTGGCGCCTGGGGCGGGACCAGATTCAGGTAACCGATAATTTTCTCGCCGTGGAGGAGCGTGTTGAGGTTTTTCCCTTCCAGGGGGCCGGCAGGGATGCCGCAAACAGGGTTTTTTTGTACATCCAAAAGCGTCACCCGTGCGCCGAAGGGACCGCTGTGAGGACGGTTGAAGGGGGCGGGAGGAAATATCGTCCCCGGACCGTTGGGCGGACCGCCCGGCGGTCCCGGAAAGGGTCTTACCTTCTCAATTGGGGACGGATTATTCCTGGGGGGCGGGAAGCCGCTGCCCCTCTGGGCCGGGTGCGGAGTCCTCTGTAACTCTTCCGGTTGGGAGTTGTCCAGGAAGCGTCCCCACGCCATGGGATTCTGGCGCAGGAAATCCCAGCTTCCTTCCTCGGCATAGGCTTTTTCGAGATCGGTTTTCAGGCGCACAAGGGCCTGTTCTTCCAGGGTATTGATATAGTTGAGGAAGCCGCTGTGGAAGCTCCACTTCATGATGAGAAACATGCAGATGACCACCGCGCCGGCGGCAAGGAGCATGGCAAAAAAGAGTTTGTATTTAATGGTGATTTTCATTTACGGCCGGAACTGTTTTTCGATGAATCAGGTTCGTGGTTCTTTTCTTCTTTTGTAACAGGGTGATTTTTTTCTAACACGAAAAAGAAGCTCTAACCAGAGCAAACCCCATCCTGAGGCAACTTTCCTTATTTCTTCCATTTTTTCTTCATAATGTCATTTTAGGATTTTTCCATCCGGACAAATCACTTTTTTGAAAATAATTCTCACAAAAGGAGAAAAAATGAAAGCGACAGGACATGCGATAAAAAAATTGGCCGCCGTCTTTTTTATCCTGATGCTGACTCAGGTGGCAGCCTGTGCCGGCAAGGACTTGCCTTCCCGCCACGGCCCCGGCTTCCATGGGCCGCCGCCGGAGGCATTTGAGGCCTGCAAGGGAAAGAAAGAGGGGGATAAAGTGACGATAAAAACTTCCCCTGGCGATGAAATAACAGCAACCTGCCAAAGAATTCCGGAACAATTGCTGGCCGTCCCCGACGGCCCTCCTCCCGGCAAACATGGTAAGGAACGCCTGCAGGATTAACGGGGGGTGTTCAGGGTTGTTTTCGGAACCCCCTCCGGGAACAACCCTGTTTTTTTGTTGGACCGGGGACTGCCAGGCGTTTCTTCATGCTTTTGATTCTGGCGGGGTGAAAGGCCCGCTATTTTCCGCCCTGGCTTATTTCGCGGACGAGAACAGTCAGTGATGTCGCTGTTACAGGGTTGTTACAAATTTTCTACAAAAATCCCATAAAATCTACCGGCAAAAGGACCGATAGGGTTAGAAGTCTGCCGGACTCAGGCATAAATCTACTGCGAAAAAGGTTAATCGGTCCATATTGCCGCAAATTTTCGACAAATAGTCCCGCTATTCGCTCTCAAATTTGCGAAAATCTGTCCTCGATCTCCCCTTTTCTCGTTACGATGCCCCAGGCCCTACAGACTCCTTGAGTACGAAGCGCCCGGTAAATTCCGCCGGCAATTTTAACCCTGACAGCTTTAAGGAGGCATTCATGACAATCGGCGGCATGAGCGGTATGAATAACGTTTACGCCATGATGAACAGTGGTGCCATGCAGCGGTCCAACCCTTTTCAGAAGGTGGACAGCGATGGCGACGGATCTGTGAACCAAAGCGAACTCGAGAGTTTTGCGGCGCAGATAGAAGAGACCACGGGACAGACCCTCGACGTGGCCGAGGCCCTGGCCTCTTACGATGGCGACGGCGACGGTGCCCTCAACGAAGAGGAAATGACTTCCTTTGTGGAGGAAAGCGGTTTTGCGCCACCTCCACCACCGCCTCGCGGAGGTCCGCCCGGATTAGCCGGGAACGACGAGGATGAGTCAGCCTATCAGGCCCTGCTCAACCAGGCCATTTCCGCTTATTCACAGAATTCGGGAGAAAACAGCTTGTACGACCTGCTCAGTTCGGCGGGCGGAGAAACCCCGAACGGCGCTGCCTCATCCCTGAGCGTGACGACCTGAGGTATGGCAGGACTTCCGGCATGTTTTCCCGGGGTTTCGCATCTCCTGTGATTGGCAAAACAAAAAACCGCCAGCCGCTTGTAATACGGCTGGCGGTTTTTTGTTGATGGGAGGGAAAATCAGCGTGGGACCAGCTCCACGCGCCGGTTTTTGGCCCGCCCCTCGTCGGTGGCGTTGGAGGCAACCGGAGCCAGATAGGCAACGCCGTTGGGGGTCAGGCGGCCGGCGGCGATGCCGTATTGATTGCTGAGGGCGG
>JAFGRU010000004.1 GCA_016934985.1 Deltaproteobacteria bacterium | reverse complement strand
AGGAGCGCAACGCCGAAACCATTGCCGAGAGACGCCGTCGTGAGCGGAATTTCGGCAAATTCTGCAAAAACGTTATGGCGGCACGGCGTAAAGAGCGCAATGATTGCTGACAAAAGAGTGATTATCTCAGCGAAAACTCTGCAATCATCAAATACCATTTGACGCTTACCAATGTTTAACAACTGTACGGAGGCAGGCTAACCAATGTCTGCCCTCAACCCATGAAGGGAGCTTGCGGATGTATCCGCAAGCCCCCTTTGTTTCTGCCGCTGATAGCCTCAAGAACAACCTCAAAAAGAAGTTTCAGGAATTGTGACATCCCGTCTTGAGGCGCTTGGGCCTTCTTCATCAAAGGTCTTATAACCCTCACATATAAAAACACCCACATGAACTTGGCCCCAGGTTTTTCATTTGGCACACAGCTTGCTTTATTATAATTAATTAATAGCAATTTCTTTAACCCCATGGGAATTCCTGGGTTCTTTCTAAATCTTTTTTTCTAAAATTAAGTCAAAAGGGGAAGTATTCAAATGAGCAATCAGGTGGTGGTCCATTTTTTAAGCGGGGATATCCTTAAAGGGAAAACTGAAGATTTTTTTCCCAACAAAAATGTTTTTCACTTACGTGAAAAAAACTCCGGTGAAATGAAACAGATCAACATCCAGGACCTAAAAGCCGTTTATTTCGTGGAAAAATTCGAAGGAGATCCCCAATTCAACGAGAGTTCAGACAAAGAGCGACCGGGGTTTGGCAGAAAGATCAAGGTCCAATTCAGAGACGGAGAAGTCCAGTACGGCTATACGCAGGGCTACGCTCCTAACCGGCCTGGATTTTTTGTCTCTCCCTGCGATCAAAGCAGCAATAATGTCCGGATTTTTGTCATAACAGGGGCTACGGAAAAAGCTGAATTTGTTTAACTCAATGTTGACCTTGAAAGACTTGCCCGGCAAATGTGAAATGCTCTTTAATCTTTAAGGGCAGATTCAAGCATATAAGGTTTGCACTCTAAAATACTCTCAAGAGAAAAAGGCCCAACTCCGAATCCGATGTTGGGTCTTTTTGTGCCCGATGAATAGGGCCTTGAATCTGAGGACATATCCGCACTTTTGAACGAAGTCGAGCCGGGTTTTTTTCGCAGAAATTGACGCCTTTTCAGCATCCCGCCTTTTTCCTGTAAATTAAAAAAACTTTTTGTTACCAGTGGGTTATCCAGACATCTAGTGGCATGTAGATAGACGCATAGCGATATCTGGCTGTTTTTTTAAAACCTTCGTGTAAAAATTTTCTCTTGAAAGGTCGTAAGTTTTTACGGGGGGATTAGCCCTGCATCTAGTCCGAAGGAGGTGAGTAAGCTTGTCGCCACACAAACAATTAAGGAGGTGATGAACGCTGGATAAAACCAGGCGACAGGATGATAGTCGATACTTAAATTTTCTTCTGAGTTTCAAATTAATGGCACCTTTTTATAAAAAATAATTTTTTTAAGAAAGGACACTTGGGTGTTGTTATGAAAGAAGAAAATAGCCAATTGAAAAAAGACGCTCTTTTGAACATTGAAGAGCTGGACAGGCTGGAACCCCCGTCAATGGATGTCGGCTCACTGCTGAAACATTTCGGGCCGGGCCTGATCCTCATGATGACCGGCATCGGAACCAGTCATCTTGTCACGGCCCCTACTGCGGGCGGTCGCTTCGCCTACGCCCTCCTCTGGACCATCCCCTTCTGTTATCTCTTCAAATACTACGGCTTCGAAATGGCCTTTCGCTTTACCAACGCCACCGGCAAAAGCATGATGGACGCCTACGGCACCGCCCCCGGGAAATGGCCGCTCTGGTACACCATGGTCATAACCCTGGTTCAATGCGCTGTCGGCTCCGCCGGACGTACAATTGCCGCCGCGGCCGTTATGTACTACCTGTTTACGGTTCATATGGGCCTGCCGTTGCCTCTGTGGTCCTACGGTGTCGCCATAGCGATTTTTTCCTGCTATCTCATCCTCTACGGCAACTACGCCGCCGTTGAAAAGGTTACTAAAATCTGCGCCGGCGCCCTCGTCTTTTCAGCCATCTTTGCTTATGTTTACGCACCCGCCCCGATGGACAAACTGCAATACTTTTTTATTTTCGACATGCCGAAAGGCTCCTGGCTGATCGTCGCCGGCTTTTTCGGGCTCCTTCCAACAGGGATCGACGTCTCACTGCAGGCCAGCGAATGGGGCAAAGCCAAGAAAAAAGGTCTGGGATATGTTCGTACCGTACTGGAGGAAAAAGGCCGCATTGCCAAGTTTGACGCATTTAAATCCAACAAGAAAGACCTGGCCTTCAACATGAACATTCTGCCGGCCAAAACTCAGGAATATTGCCGCCGCTGGTTCCGTATCGGCACCTGGGACTTCGCTTTCGGCCATTGGATCTCGGCGGTGGTTGCCGCGATCTATCTCCTTCTGGCTGCAGTCTGGATTTATCCCAGCGAAGTAAAGGGTACGGCCGTCATGGGCGAAATCGGTAAAATTTTCACCGAAAGCATCGGCGACTGGATGATGTGGGTCTTCATCCTCGGAGCCTTTGCCGCCTGTTTCTCAACGGCATTCAACTACTATGATGGTTGGCCCCGGGTGGTCGGCGCCTGTTGCCGCAATATTTTCAAGGGCACCAATGCTCTTCAAGGTATCGACAGGGACGACCTCACCCCGGAGAAAAGAAAGACCTGGTATTCCGAATACAACATCTACCGCATGACCATGATGTGGTCTCTTGTCATGAGCAGTGCCATCATCATCGGTCTGCCCAAACCGGTTTACCTGGTGCTTGTCGCCTCGGCGCTGGCCTATTTTATCGCGCCGGTGATCTTCTTCCTCAATCTCTGGTACTGCTTTACCGTCATCGACAAAAACGACAAGCATTTTTATCCCAGCACCTTTGCAACATGGTTCGGCTGGATCAGCTGTATCGTCTTCGCTCTCATGACCGGGGTCATGATTGCCGCCAGAGTATTTAATATTAAGCTCTTCGGGTAAACGAAGGTAAATGAGGAATTGGCATTCCTGCCACGGTTTGCTGAAAGGAGAAAAACGATCCTGAAACACGATCGTTGAGGCATCTCCGATTTACCGGGTGTGGAAACGATAGCAGCAACTTACGGCTCTCTCCAAAGAAATTCAGCCAGCGATTGGCACTTTAATAGTTGCCGATTGCAAAATTGATCTTGCATTGGTTTGGCAACAGTGGAAAAGCACCCGGGTGAAAAATCCGGGTGCTTTTTTTCTGTAAGCCAAAGTCCTGCTGAAAGGGGTCTTAAGACAGACTCCCCAGTTCAAGAGAAACGCAGGTTGACATGGAAAAATCAACGCCCGCAATTTTCTTGACATGAGCTTCCTAATTTTATCAGAATCTGGGCTCAGGACTTTTCACCATTTAACCGAAAGAAGTTTTCATGACCAAAGAACTCATGACCTGCGCGCGTTGTCCTTTTGAAAGAGCGGAAAGATACTGTCAGAATGAAGACGGACAAACACCCTCATTCTGCCCGACCCAAAACCGTCCCGAAATTCTCCAGAAAGCATTGGAAAAACTCGATGATCCAAAAACCAGGGAGTTCGCCATCCAGGCCGCCATTCAGGAAAAGGAAGGCTACCAGCTGGACAACGGCGTGCCGGTGCCTGTCAAGCCCCGTCTCTTGGAAATCATCGAATTTGCCGGCAAAATGAAGTACCAGCGCCTGGGGCTGGCCTTCTGTTCGGGCCTTTTCGAAGAGGGTAAAGCCATCGGCAAAATTCTTACAGACAAAGGCTTCACGGTTATCAGTGCCGCCTGCAAAGCCGGGAAAGTCGCCAAAGAGGAATTAGGCCTCAGGTCTGACCAGAAAGTCCGGCCCGATAATTTTGAACCCATGTGTAACCCGATCTTCCAGGCCATGATCCTGAACGACGGCAAAAGCGAATTCAACATCGTTCTTGGCCTGTGCGTAGGCCATGACTCCCTGCTTTTCAAACACGCAGAGGCACCCTGCACGGTTCTGGCTGCAAAAGACCGCCTTCTGGGGCACAATCCCCTGGCTGCCGTCTACAACCTCGATTCATATTATGGTTATCTGAAAAAGTGAAAAAAGAAGGAAAAAATGGGAAAGGTTGGGAAAATCAACTGAAAAAGCGCCTGCCGTCTTTCGGCAAGCGCCCTTTTTCTTGCGAATCGTTAGAGATATTTCCTGGGGTTGACTGGGGCGCCGTTAACACGCACTTCATAATGAAGGTGAGAACCGGTTGAGCGACCGGTATTACCGACAGCTGCGATCTTTTCGCCTCGCTTGACCCGCTGCCCGACCTTCACGAATATTTTGGAATTGTGGCCATAATAGGTCTGATAACCGTAACCGTGATCAATGACGACCAGTTTCCCATAACCGGACCTGATGCCGGCACGGCTGACAATACCATCGGCACTTGCATGAATGGGGGTGCCGGTGCGGCAAGCGATGTCAATCCCCTCATGGAAAACGCGTTTGCCGGAAAAAGGCGATTTGCGCATACCGAAAAGGGATGTCAGCCAGCCTTTGACCGGCCATCCCGTCGGTTTGGCTGAAAAAAGGGAACGCTGATCGTTGAACAGCCCCCGAATTTCTTCCTGACTCTGCCGTCTCAGGTCGATTGCCACCCGCAGCTGATCGATTTCTTCTTGGATCCTGGAAATACGATTTGGCGTATCCTCCGCGGGTCCGCCCACCCCAACCGGTTTTTCAATTGCCCCAACCGGTAACTCGTGCATTGTACGCACCTGGGCGTCGTTTTGAGCAAGCACAACCATATCCCGCCGCAGAATGTCCATTTCAGCAGACAATTGTCGAACTTTCTGCTCATAAAGACGGCGTTCCACACGCAGTTGAGAAAGCTCGGGAAGATCACTGCGAATGCGCCAGTAATCAAAAAGAAGGAAACCGACTGCCACGATAGCTGCCAGAAAAAAATAAAGAAAGACTCGCAACACCGCAAAATTGAGGTTAAGGTGCCGCACCCGGTTAGTTCCTTCCGGGAAAACCAGAATTTTCAATTTTTTGGAAGACAATCCGTTCTCCCTGCCACTTAATAATTCACCAAATCAGCTTTCAGCTGTCCGGGCCTTTTTAAAGACGGTCACTGGCTATTGAGGCAAAACTAATGCCAACTCTTTGCCAACATTCAAAACAGCGTTTTCAACCCCCTTGCGAAAAATTTCCCCCGTCCAGTGCCATTCATGGGAGCATAGTGCCTATAGGTTTGATGGTGAGCACCCGAAACCAACCAAAACGTGGTTTGCCATTTCTTATATTTCAATACGTACGGCTGTTTCATCACATTCCGGAAATTTCGGGCATTTGACGCAATCGCCCCAGATTTTCTGGGGCAATTCTGACTTGTCAATCACGACAAAACCAAGGCGTGCGAAAAAATCCGGGCGATAAGTAAGGGCAAAAATCTTTGTCAGACCAAGGGAGCGGGCCTCCTCCAGGCAGGCCTCGACCAGCTTTTTCCCGAGACCTTGCTTTTCCATACCCTTACGGACAGCCAGGGAGCGCACCTCGGCAAGGTCCTGCCACCAGATGTGAAGGCTGCAAACCCCCGTCAGCAAACCATCATCCTCGGTCACCACGAACTCCCGGATATCCTGATAAATCTCCGTCAAAGCGCGGGGCAAAACCAATCCCTCTTTCGTATACTGCAGTAACAGTTGATGGATCTGACCGGCGTCCGTCATCAAAGCATCGCGCACTATAACCATGGCAAAACCTGCTTACGTTCCCAGAGAACAAGTTATTTAACCAAAAAAAAGAGAAAAAAAGTCACCCGCACAACCGTTAGGATGCTACCGGTTTTGAGTGACGCAGCAATTCCCGAGCGCTTTCCAGGGTACTTTGGGTCACCCTGCTGCCGCCAAGCATACGCGCCATCTCACCAATACGCGCCTCGCCGTCAAGGCGCCCGGCCTCGACAAAGGTCCTCCCGCCATCTTCCTTTTTGGCAATCAGAAAATGGGTGTCCGCAAAAGCGGCCACCTGGGGCAGATGGGTAATGCAGAGGACCTGCCCCCCTCGGGCGACATGGAAAAGTTTTTCACCGACCGCGGTTCCGGCGGCACCTCCGATGCCGGCATCCACTTCGTCAAAAATCATCGCCAGGGCAGCATCCCTTTCCGGAGCAGCCCGTTTCAAAGCCAGCATGATCCGCGACAACTCGCCCCCCGAAGCAATGGCAACCAAAGGCTTAGGCTCTTCACCGGGATTGGCGGAGAGAAAAAACTCGGCCTTTTCCAGGCCCCTTAAGCCAGGTTGGGGCAAAGCTGAAAAGCGGATTTCAAAAGAGGCTTTGGGCATGGCCAGATCAGCCAGTTCTTTTTCCACCTTTTGCTTCAACTCTGTAGCCCCCGACACCCTTTTGGAGGAAAGCGCCTGACCGGCATCAAGAAGCTTGCTGCGATTATCCGCAAGCTTTTTTCGCAGGGCTTCACCCTGAACCTCAAGATTTGTCAGCTCTTCGATTTCTCTGTCCATATCCTCAACAAGGTTCAGGATACCTTCCAGGGAAGGTGCATATTTCCTTTTCAGATCGGCAAGTTGACGCAAACGCTCTTCGACCAGATTCAAACGGGCTTCATCCAGGGAAAGCCCCGACGCATAATCCCGCAGCTGATTGGCCACGTCTTCCAGGGAAAAAAGAGCATTCCGCAGGGTTTCCACGTGGGGCTGAAAAGAAGGATCCGCTTTCAGCAAACCTTCCAGCCTTGCTGCCAACCGGTCAAGCTCGGCGACGACGGCCCGATCGCCGCCATAAAGGGTTTCATAGCCTTCCTGCGCGCCTTTCGCCAACTTTTCGGCATTTTGGAGAAGGAGCCGTTCAGCTTCCAGTTCCTGATCTTCGCTGATGTGAATGTCCGCCTCGGCCAGCTCTCGCCGCTGATAAGACAGCAGATCGAGGCGGTTCTGGCGGTTTTTTTCGGCCTCCTCCAGACGGGCCAGTTCAGCCGACACCTCATTCATGCTTTGATAGAGGCGCTGATAAGCGTCCCGTTCAGAAACCAAGCCTGCGAAGCGGTCAAGCAGATCAAGGTGGCTGTCGGTCCGCTGAAGATTCTGGTGCTCATGTTGTCCATAAATGGAGATAAGGTCTCCCATGACCTGTTGAAGCTGCTGAACCCTGGCCAGAGAGCCGTTAATAAAAATCCGGTTTTTACCGGAGCGGGAAACAATTCGTTTGACAAAAAGCTCAGGGCCTCCATCAAAACCTGCCTCAACAAGCTCCTCATGGATGGGGGAAAATTCGGAAACATCGAGGATGGCTTCCACCACGGCTTCATCGGCACCGGTGCGAATGAGATCGGAATTGGCCCTGCCGCCCATCAGCAAGCTGACGGCATCAATAATAATCGATTTCCCGGCGCCGGTTTCTCCGGTCAGAACATTCAGGCCCGCCTCAAAGCGAAGATGAAGTTCCTCGATAATCGCCACATTTCGGATTTGCAATTCAACCAGCATGAGTCCGGCAGTTCCTCAAATTATTATTTCCCCCACAATCTGCTACATTTCACCCCAGAGGAGTTTTTCCCGCAAGACTTCGAAATACTCTTTTGAAGGGCTTTCCACCAGGAGGGTGCCGGTCTCAGCCTTGCGAATTTCGACTATGTCTCCGCCATGAAGAGGCATCCCGACCTGACCATCGGCAGTGAATGCCACATCGGCATCATGGAATTTTACCTCGATTTTGATGACATTTTCATCGGAAACGATGAGGGGCCGGTTGGTGAGCATGTGCGGGCAGATGGGAGCGATGACCAGACAATGAAGATCAGGAGAAACGATGGGTCCCCCTGCGGCCAGGTTGTAGGCCGTCGAACCGGTTGGGGTGGAAACAATCAAGCCGTCCGCCCGGAAGGTTGTCAGGTAGGCATCATCGACCCAGGCCTCCATGTCGATAATACGGGCCAGGGCTCCCTTGTTGATGACGACATCGTTAAGAACCCGGTAGCAACCAATGTCCCGGCCATTCCTGCGCACAACCGCCTCCAGCCGCATGCGCCTCGAAACGGTGTACCTCCCTTTGATAACTTTTTCCAGGACCTTATAAAGATCCTTCAGGGCAATTTCAGTGAGAAAGCCCAGACGCCCCAGATTGACCCCAAGAATCGGAACCCGCTCTTCATCCACCTCACGGGCGACTGAAATCAAGGTGCCGTCACCACCAAGAACAATGATCAGGTCCACTTCAGCTGGAATGACATTGGCCGGATACCCTTCCACAATGCCAAGATCACCAGCAAGAGAAGCCTCATGCCAGATGTGGAAACCACGTTTTTCCAGCCAGGCCGTTAGCTCGCGGGCGACATTCACGGCATGCGGATGTTTTCGTTTGGCGTAGATACCAATATTGTTCATGGATCATTTCCCTGACAAAATTGGCAAATTTTATCACTTCACTTGGTTCAAGTCCATCTCTTACAATAAGGAGAAAAGGAAACCGGGGAAAAATTCTTGGGCAGACATAATCTTTTTTTCATTTTCACCTGCCGATCAGGATAATTATTTTCATTTTTTAAAATCGATGTTTGAGGACAAGCAATGGATCTATTCGATCAGGGAAACCAGAAAAGCGGCCTGACTCCTCTCGCGGAGCGGATGAGGCCCCGCAACCTGGATGAGATGGCCGGTCAACAACATCTCATCGGCAGCCAGGGCATTTTACGCAAACTCATCGAAAAGGATCAGATTTCCTCTCTTATCCTCTTTGGCCCTCCTGGCACTGGCAAGACTACCCTCGGACGTGTGGTGGCAGAAGCGACCGACAGCCGCTTTGTCCCTTTTTCAGCCGTTTTCCAGGGGGTCAAAGATATCCGCGAAGCGATCCTCAAAGCCCGCGAAGAAAAAAATTATTACCAGCGCAAAACCATTCTTTTCCTGGATGAAATACATCGCCTGGCAAAAAACCAGCAGGATGCTCTGTTGCACGGCGTCGAAACCGGAGACATCATCCTCATCGGCGCCACCACGGAAAATCCCTCCTTTGAGATCAACAACGCCCTCCTCTCGCGCTCCCGCGTCTTCGTCCTCAATCCGCTGGAAGAAGGAGAGATCGCCGTCATTCTCGACCGTGCCATGAGCGACGAACGCGGCCTTGCCCCTCTGCAATTAACCCTGGAACCCGAAGCCCGGGAGGTTCTGGCCCGCTATGCCAGGGGCGATGCGCGCATTGCCCTCAACACCCTGGAGCTTTCGGCCCAGTTGGCCAGGCAAGGAAGAATCACCCGCAAAGAAGTGGAGGAAGCTCTCCAGGAAAAACTCCTCCTTTATGATAAAAAAGGTGAGGAGCATTACAACGTCATTTCCGCGTTCATAAAAAGCCTGCGCGGTTCCTCACCGTCGGCCGCTCTTTATTGGCTGGCCCGCCTCATTGAAGCCGGCGAAGACCCGCTCTTTATTGCCCGGCGCATGGTCATCCTCGCTTCCGAAGACGTAGGCAACGCCGACCCGCGCGCCCTGCAGGTTGCTGTTGCCGCAATGCAGGCTGTCCACTTCGTCGGCCTTCCGGAAGGGCGCATCAACCTCGCCCAGGCAGCCACCTATCTCGCCACTGCTCCCAAAAGCAACGCATCCTACCTCGGCATCAACGAAGCCCAGGCCGAAGTTCGAAATTCGGGAGCCCTGCCTGTCCCGGCGCATCTGTGTAACGCACCGACCCAACTCATGAAAGAAATGGGGTATGGCAAAGGCTACCGGTACGCACACGATTTCGAAGGGGGTTTTGTCGAGCAGGAAGCCCTTCCCAAAGGATTGAAAAACCGGGAATACTACCGACCGACGGAGCGTGGTTATGAGAAAACCATTGGCGAAAGAATGGCCTTCTGGAACAACCAAGCCGGGAAAGAAACTGCCACCGACAAATAGACTTTTGGCCAAATCACCTAAAGCCAAACAGCCCAAGACAGCGGTTGTGCCTGTATGCGGGAGCACTCCCTCAGGTGCAAACTTTGTCAATGAGGATTTTTTTTGCGACTTTTCATGGGAAAAACCGCTTCAATTTGCTGAAAACATAGTACGGGAAACGGCCGGCACTTGGCCATAAACCCTGGAATCCATTAAACATCATGATATTATAAAGATACCCTTTTTTTCTAATAGGACTTATCTGTCAAGGCTGTATGGGCACACTTTGTGCCAGAACCTACCAGGGGGATTTGATGTTTATAGATATCCGGTCGCCCTGAAAAGTTTCATTGGTTCAGTGCGTTAAAGGAATTCTCGCCGGTCCGGATTATTAAAGTTTTTGTCAACAAACTCCGAGGTTGGAAATGCGTAATACTCAAACCCTTCCAAAACTTGTTCAATCTTCCCCCAAAAACCTGGCCCAGAAGGCCAAAAAGGTTTTGCGGCAGGATTTAGTCAACAAGCTGAATTACATCAATTTTCAGGATGCCACCGTCCTTTTGAATTTCAAACATCGCCAGTTCAAACGCACCCTGTCCCTGGTAGGAAAGCCAGCTCCATGTTTTGATGGCAAAGCACTCATCGCCTGGGAGAACCCCGCCGGCATGCCCGGCAAACTGCAAAGCTTTGAGTTCGATCACATTCTCCTGGATGACGGACTCAAGCTCATCCGGGTTGAAGCGGAAATCGAGGAAATAAATGCCCAGGGTCTACTTCTTCGTCTTCCCGAGGAAAGCCTCGAAATCAGATCTCGATCGTTTCGGCGTCATGCCTGCCAGAACATACGGGTGGAGTTTTTTCAGAACAGTGCCCGCTTCCAAGGTGAGCTGATCGAGTTCAGCCCCTATTTCTGCAAGGTTAAATTGACCATCGAGGCACCACAAACTTTTGCCTGGATCGATACCGCCTCCCCCGGGTACCTGGTCATGTTCAAAAACGAAACAGTTCCATTTTCTTCTGAATGCACCGTTGTGCGGCAAACCCGCGGGGAAAAAAACCGAACCTTTGTTTTCAAGCTTATACCCCACTTCAGCAGGCGCTTTCCCTCCAAAGAGTTCCGCAGTACGCGCCTGAACCTGACGCCTACACCCGAGGTGGTTTTCACCCATCCTCTGACCGGGAAGAAAATTCATCTCAGTATCATCGAAATTTCAGGAGCCGGCTTCTCCGTTGAGGAGGATGAAAAAAACTCGGCCCTGCTTCCCGGATTGATGCTTCATTCTGCCGAGGTTTCTCTCGCCAACACATTCAGCTTCAAATGCCGGGCTCAGGTCGTTAACCGGACAGAGGAAGAAACCGACGACGGGAAAAAATACCGGTTCGGAATTGCGCTTCTTGACATGGATATTGCCAACCACGTCAGGCTGGAGAGTATTCTCCAGCAGGCCAGCGACAAAAATACTTTTTGCTTCAACCCCGTGGATATGGACAGTCTCTGGAATTTTTTCTTTGAAACCGGCTTTATTTATCCTCAAAAATATGCTTCAATCCAAACCCGGAAAGAGGAGCTCAGAGAAACCTACCATAAGCTTTACACCCAACATCCGAACATTGCCCGTCACTTTATTTATCAGCGAGGCAGCACCATTCTCGGTCATATGTCCACCCTGCGCTTTTACGAAAGCACCTGGCTTTTTCATCACCATGCCGCCTCGAAAAAAAATGCCACCCGGGCCGGAATTGTGGTTCTTAACCAAATGGGCCGTTTCGTTAACGACTCCAGAAATCTTTTTTCCAGTCATATGAAGTTCGCCATCTGCTATTTCCGCCCGGCGAATAAGTTCCCCAATAAAATTTTCGGTGGTGTTGCCCGCCATCTCAATAATCTTAATAAAAGCTCCCTGGATGACTTCGCTTATTTCCATTTCAACAAAGAGGAATCACGAAGTGAGCATGCCTTGAATAACTATGACCTGGAACCGACGGGAAAAGAGGATTTGACTCAGTTGGCCTGGTTTTATGAGAACGAGTCAGGCGGACTGCTGATCAACGCCCTCGACCTGGAGTTGGAGACGGCCTTTCTTGACGATCTCCAGCAGGAATACGAGAAAAGCGGCTTTTCCAAAAGCAAACATCTTTTTTCCCTGAAAAAGGATGGCAATCTGGTGGCCGTCATCCTCTTGAACTTGACGGATCTGGGCCTCAATCTCTCGGACCTTACCAACTGCATGCACGTTTTTGCCATCCATCCGGACGATTTTCCAAAGGAAGTCGTGTATGCTACCTTGTCCGAACTGTTGACACGTTTTAACCGTAAGGAATTGCCGATTCTTCTTTTCCCTTCGTCCTACGCCGAGGAAGAGGAAATTCCTTTTGAAAAAATTTATTCCCTTTGGGTTTTGAATCTCATCTACATGGATGACTATTTCCGTTTTCTGAAACGGCTTTTCCGGGGTTTTCAACACTGAAAGAATGTATGGAGAAGACTGACTACCAAAAACAGGAGGCCTCGACTGAAAAGCCTCTCTACAACAGCCGGATAATCGGCCTTTACCTCAACCTGATCCGCAGCCGTTATAGTTATATCAATGTCAATGAGTTGCTAGCATTCGCAGGGATGAAACCCTACGAGGCAAGAGACGACAGTCACTGGTTCACCCAGAGTCAGGTCAATCGTTTTTACGAGCGCCTCGTTCAGCTGACCGGCAACCCCAACATCGCCCGTGAAGCGGGCCGCTATGGCGCATCGCCAGACTCAAGAGGCCTGGTCAGGAACTTCGTTCTTGGCATGCTCGACATTTCAACCGCCTATTACATGATCAAGCGGGCGACACCTCATTTCACCAAATCGACTTCCTACGAATCCAAAAAACTGGCCCCTAACAAGGTTGAAATCAACGTAACCCCTTTAGCGGACGTCCAGGAAGAACCCTTTCAATGTGAAAATCGCCTCGGGTTTTTCGAGGCCGTCGGCGAACTGCTGAACAATAGCATTCCGCATATCGAACACACGGAATGCATGTTTAAAGGGGGAGAAAGCTGCCGATACGTTATTTCCTATCCCAAAACCTATTCCGCCTTGTGGAAAAGAATCAGAAATATCACTTCGGTCCTGGTCTTTCTCTTTCTTCCCATCTTGCTGTTTTTCAACCTTCATGACACCCTGGCCTACTACCTGCCCATCAGCATTATCGGCCTTCTATCCCTCGCTCTGGCAACCGAAATTTCTCACAAGAAAGAGGTGAAGCCAAGCCTCCAGAATATTCGTATTTCCACTGAAGAGTTACTCAATCAGATCAATATCAATTACAACAATGTTCTGCTGTCCAATGAAATCGGCCATGTCATCAGCAAACAGACCGACATAAACAGCATCCTCAACAGCCTTGTCCAAATTCTCCAGAAACGTCTCGACTTTGACCGCGGCCTGCTGCTGCTCGCCGACAAAGACAAAGAGGAGCTGGTCCTCCACGCGGGCTTCGGCTACAACCAGAACCAACTGGATCTGCTCAGGAATATTCCTTTCTATCTGCACAAAAACAGCAGCAAAGGTATTTTCTCTCGTGCTTTTAACGAACAGAAGCCCTTCCTTATCAACGATATAGACAATATCGAAGAACAGGATATTGACCGCGGCTTTCTGTTTTTAAAAAAATTGGGCGTCCAATCCTGCATCTGCTGTCCCATTATCTGCGAGGATGAGTCCATTGGCGTTCTTCTTGTCGACAATCTCAAGACCAAACGTCCCCTGGTACAGAACGATCTCAATCTCCTCCTTGGGATCACGCCCGTAATCGGGGTCAGTATTCGCAACGCCGAACGCCTGGAAAACACCGCCAAACAGTTCAACTCAACCATCCGGGTGCTGGGTGCCAGCATTGAAAGCCGTGACCCGTTTACCGCAGGGCACTCTGAAAAAGTCACCGAATACGCGTTGGGAATCTGCAGTGAACTGGGGCTTTCGGATGACTTCAGGGATATGGTCAAAGTTGCCTCTCTGCTCCACGATTACGGTAAAATCGGTGTCCCGGATTCCATTCTGAAAAAGCAGGGGCGCCTCAACAAGGATGAATACGAAATTGTCAAAACCCATTCGGCAAAAACCAAAGAGATTCTTGAGCAGATCAATTTCGAAGGAATCTATCGACAGGTTCCCGTAGTGGCCGGTTCTCATCACGAAAAATTGGATGGCAGCGGTTACCCGGACGGGTTGAAAGGGGACGAAATTCCCTTAGGGGCAAAAATCATCGCCGCAGCCGATTTTTTTGAAGCCATTACGGCAGAGAGGCATTACCGGGACCCCATGCCCCTGGTTGATGCCGTCCGGCTCCTGAGAGCAGAGAGCGGTGTTCATTTTGACGAAAAAATCGTCCGGGCTTTGATGAGTTATTACGACAAAATTTCAGGCAACGCCATTGAAAAGGCATGTCGGGAACTGGACCGGTCTTCAGGATCAGCTAAGGATGCCCATAATGGGGAGGGCAAAACAGATTCGCACAAGAACAATGTCAGGTTATTTGGCAAGTCCCCGACCGGCAAGAGCTAGAATTAAAACCCGAAAAGCATGATCCGTTGGGATGGTCGATGCTGCCAGTAAAAGTGGCAACCGGGCCGAGGAAACAGTCGAAGAATTATTCGGATTATCGGCACAATGCCTCGCATCACCCATTCCAAGCGCCGCGTGAACCCATCCATGGGGGCTTAACTGCCGCCATCCGGGCGGCAGATGCCCTTTTCATGGGCAACCCGAGTCCTTGTCCTGAATAGTAACAAAGTCGAGACAGAAGCGACTGGTTCAGGGTCTCTCGATTTTTGGCCGACAGCCGCGACAGGAAATCATAGGAGTGTAGGTAAAGCGCCGGGGATCGGCAAAAAAAGTCTCAAACTCCTGGTGAAAACCATCAAAGCCATCTTCATAATCTTCAAAGGCCCAGCCTGAATTACGCGCCGCCACTTCCAATTTTTTCATCCAATTGAAGCGGTCTTTTTCGCTCACATGACCGAAAAAGAGGTGATGGGGTTTTATCTGAACATCGATATCCTCAAAACCCAGGTCATAAAGGAAGGAATAGAGCTTGCGCCCTACGTAGGGGTCAAAATCCGCTTTTTCTTCCAGGGTTTTAATCACGCCCTGAACATTTTTTTCGAGCCTCTGCGAAAGGCCGAAATGAGAAAGGCAATTGTAGTCCAAGTCAATGAGACAGAGAATGCCGCCCGGTTTTAAAATTTCGGCCAAGTTCCGGACAATACCAAAGCTTTCGGAGCGGTTGTATTCGAGAACAAACCGGACCCAGATGAAATCGAAGGCCCCCAAGCCCTTCAGGTCCCGGTGAAAATCATGACAGACAAAATCCAGGCCCTCTTTTTCGTAGTTCCCGCGGGCATGCTCAATTCTTTCCTGTGAAGCATCCACACCTGTTACTGAGCCTCCCGGCCACACCAGATCATATAAATAAGAACTGGTCACCCCAGCACCACAGCCGATATCCGCAACCCTCATGCCGGGTCGGATACCTGCCCAGACCGCTTGGCGGATCAGAGCGCTTTTGTCGGTCTTGACGGTAAGGCGAAGGGCCTCATCCTGGTTTTCCATCAGGTACGTAAACATGTTTTCCCCCGATGATATTGTTTTGGGAACAGCTTCCTCAACTTCATTCAGATCTCACATAAACCTGTAACCGATGCTGAGAGCAAACAGGTGGGCTTCGGTCGAATAGGTGCCCATAGCATCACCATAGTCCTTATCCCTGTCTTTCTGTTTTTGAAAACCATAACCTAAAGAAATCGTCGCATTGCCAACATCGATGTCCGCGCCCAAGGTGAAAAGATGGGTGTCTGAGTCGGGAATGGACGGGTCGAAAGAAGAGTCGGGTACGGGATTGTCACCGTACAGATACCCGGCCGACAGAGCCAGGTTTTCGTTGACCCGATACTGGGCACCTACATTGAAGGACCATGTATCACTCCACTCGCGCCGAGTGGCCTGCTCGGAAACACCAGGAGGTGGAAGCCCCACAGACTGATCCAGTTTGATGACCAACTCGTCGAAGGAAGACCAATCTTCCCAACGGGCTCCGACCTCCACAATCAGCGGCTCGCTGACTTGATAAGCCAGGCCGAAAGTCAGCTGCTGTGGCAGGGTCAGGTCGGCTTCTCCTCCTGTGCTGGGGAAATTGGATTCATAGCCTGACGGGATATCGGAAAATTTCGCGTTTCCTTCAATGGTCAAATCGACTGCACTACGATAAGAAATACCAAGCCTGGCCTTGTCGGTAAGTTGGATGGCCATACCAAGATTGTAGCCCAAACCCCAATCATCCCCTGTAAACTTTTGACTGCCATCATCAGCACTCAAAACAGAAAAATCGAGTTTGTTTGCCAGGGAAGCATCCAGATAAACAATGTCAAGACCTGCTGCCAGAGAAACTCGGGGATGAATACGGTAGGAAACCACCGGGTTGAGTGTGTAAGTCACCATCTCCGCTTTGGTGGAAATATATCGTCCCTCCCAGTCATCCTTCCAGTCGGTGGCCAGACCAAAAGGGAAAAACAGACCGATGCCAGCCGCCAGCTTGTCATTAATGACATGGGAGAGATAAAAGGTGCTCGGAAATTTTAATTTATCTTCCATTTCGTGGGTGTCGCCGTCATCATCGCTATGGAATTCACGATTGAAAACAAACAGCGTGGTCCCGGCTTCCAGCTGGGTCCCCTCGAGATCGTTGAGCAGGGCGGGATTGTAAAAAATGGTGGAAGGGCCGTTGGTATGGGCGGTAACAGCAGCGGCCTGGCCCAAGGCGGAAGCCCCCTGGGTGAAGACACCAAAACCGGATGCCTGCACCTGACAGTTCCACGACAGAATTGTGGCGAAGAAAAACCACAATCCCCAAACAATGCTCCAAGCGCTTGATTTTTTTGTCATTGACCTGTCTCCTCCCCCGAAACGGCAAATCAAAAAAAGATGGACATCATCAAATAACATCCATCTTTTCAAAAAAACATGTTGTGTCAAAATATTGGCAGAAACCGGTTTCAACCGAAAAAGGCATCCCGGTCCCTTTCGAACAGGCTGTTGAACTCTTCCAGAAGCTGCTCCGCCTGTTCGGCATCAACGCCCAGAACCCTGGAACCTGGACATTCGCCAATCTCAACAGCGTGATCAGGCAGACGGCTTCCGATCCCCAGGCGCTGGCACATCTGGTCGGCCAGATTCACGGTGGCTGCCATTCTCATATATTCAGGTTCCTCCGACTCCTCGCCGGTAAATTCCTCGTGGTTGCGAACCACCTCAATAAGCATCTCAGGAAAGTTCCACTCCGCCAGAACGGCGGCGCCGATCTCACCGTGGCTGAACGGGAAATAGCTCTGTTCCAACTCGGAAACCGTACCTTCTCCGTTATAAACACCCTCAATCACCATCTGATACTTCTCGGAATCAATATTGTTCATCACCACCCTGCCGATGTGGCGAAACAGGCCGGCCATGAAAGCTTCCTCGGGGTCGGCGCTTTTGTACCATTTGGCCACCAGGCGGGCACCAATGGCACAGCCCATGGAATCTTCCCACTGCATTTTTTCAACGAGCCCGAATTTGCGGCTGATCCCTTTGAGGCTGAAAGCCAGGACCAGACTTTTCAGGGTATTTTCACCAAGCAGGACAATGGCCTGATCAAGAGAGTTGATTTTGCGCACGGGAGCATAAAAGCTTGAATTGGACATTTTCAAAATCCGTGCTGAAACCGCCTGGTCTTTGGCAATCACTTCACTCAGTTTCTTAAAGGTCATTTTCGGATCGCCAAGAAGTTCGATGACCTTGACGGCCACAACCGGCATCGGTGGAATTTCTTTTACTTTGTGAGCAACTTCAGCTAAATCTGTCAACATATATAATCCCCTTCATAGAACTTTCCGGTTTTTGGTCTCTGAAGAACATAGCAAATTTAGCACCAAAATTTCAGGCCCGCCTTCCAAGATTGAAAAACACAAATAATTTTGAGAAATATCTTGTATTTTCAACTATCCCGGTCCTTGGCGGGCAGCAAAACCCAGAAATGGACATCCTGCTTCATACGTCCGGCAAAATTTCCGGCAGTCCGCCCGATCCCCCAAAAGAAGTCGCCCCGCACCGCCCCCTTTATTGCCCCGCCCGTGTCCTGGGCCAGCATGAGACGCTTGAGGGGATAATCGGTCCCCGGCCAGGTGGTGGTCACAAACACCGGACTGCCAAGAGGGATGATCGCCGGATCCACGGCCAGGCTGTAACGGGGCGTGAGGGGAATGCCCAAAGACCCCGGGGGCACCTTCCAATCGGGAGAAAGCTCGGTAAAAAAGATGTAGCTGGGATTTTCATTGAGCAGCTTTGCCACTTTATCCGGGTTGTTTTGCGCCCAGGAACGAATGTTCTGCATGGACATCTGATCGCGGGTCATGGCGCCGCTTTCCAGCAGCAGTTTGCCGATGGATCGATAAGGGAAGCCATTCTGATTGGCATAACCTACCAGCACCTCTTCCCCATTGGGAAGATTGATGCGTCCGGAACCCTGAATATGAAGGAAAAAAAGATCTACAGGGTCATTAACCCAAAATATTTCCTCGCCTTCCAGCGGCTGCCCCGGCCCGTCAATCTCTTCCCTGCTCCAGTAGGGTACGACCTTTTTCCCTACCACCCGGCCTTTCAGGCGAAAGCCTTTGAGTTCGGGGTATACGCCTGTTAAATCGACCGTCAGAAGATCATCCGGATCACGGTAGAGGGGATAGGAAAAATGTTTAGAAGGGGTTCGGCTTCCCTCCAGGTCAGGAACATAGTAGCCGGTAAGAAGACCGACCGTCGAACCGTCGGGATTGCGGACCTGATAGGGTTGAAACCGGGATCGGAAAAATTCTTCCGCTTCAGAGCTTGAAGTAATGCGGGACAGCACCTCCTCCCGGCAGACATCCTGCCAGCGGTTTTGCCGCTGCAATACCCGGCAGCTCTTACGAAACGAGTCGAATACCTTGAGAAAATCCTGAGCGGCCCAACCGTCAAGGTCCTGCCATTCCACCTCCTTCAGAGGAGGGACCTCCACTACTGGTGGCGGAATTTTCTCCGGCTTCTTCACACAGGCGGTAAATAAAGCTGAAAAGACGAAAAGTACTGTCAGAAGAACAATGTTCAGACGACGATACACAAAAGCCCTCCTTGGCTATAAAAACAATGAACCCTCTTCACCCTGCTGTTTGCCGGCCTCACACAAGCTTCCCTGGGCAGCTGCGGTGACACTGTAAAGTTTCGAACCTGATTTGCTCAAAACATGTCGAGAGGATCGATATCAAGAACCATTTTAACATTTCCCGGCAGATTTTTTTGAAAAACCAGGGCATCCTTCAAAAGCCTGTGCAGTGGAAAGCGTCGCTGCGACTTCAGGACCACCTGATAGCGAAACTTCTTCCTGATCCGACTTAACAGGCAGGCCGCGGGGCCCAGAATCTCAACCTGATCCGCCTGGCGGCGCAGACAGCTGGCCAGAGCTGCGGCAGCCTCCTCGGTTTTTTCCGGATTTTCCCCCGCCAGCACGAGATTGGCGAGAAATCCGAATGGCGGGTAGGCGGCCTCCCGGCGGAAGCGAATTTCTTCCTCGAAAAAAGTCTCGTAGTCATGGCCAACAACACTCTTAAAAACATAATGGTCAGGATTATGGGTTTGAATAAAAACCCGCCCCGGAAGCGCGCCCCTCCCGGCACGGCCGGAAACCTGGGTGAGGAGAGAAAAGGTCCGCTCCGCGGCCCGATAATCCGGGAGGAAAAGAGCACTATCGGCGTTGACGACACCCACCAAGGTGACATTTTCAAAGTCATGGCCCTTTGAAATCATCTGGGTGCCGACCAGGATATCGATATCTTTTTTGGCCATGCGCGACACCAATTCCTGATAAGCGCCCTTGCGCCCCATGCTGTCGCTGTCCATGCGGGCCACCCTGGCCTCGGGAAAAAGACGTTTCAGATCGTCTTCCAGCCTCTCGGTGCCGCTGCCATAGGGCCGGACATCCCCCCCCGAGCAGTGGGGGCAGGTCTGAAGAGGCTCGATCATATGGTCGCAATAGTGACAGCGCAGGAGATTCTTCTTTTGATAATAGGTCAGGGTTATCTCGCAATTGGGACAACGAATCGCCGTTCCGCAGGAATGACAAAGAAGGAAAGGGGCAAAACCTCGACGATTGAGAAGAAGCAGGGACTGTTCCTTGCGCTCAAGCGTTTCCCTGAGGGCTACTCCCAGTTCCTGGGACAGGACCCCTTTGCGCTGGGAGCGGGTGAGGTCGACCAGTTTCACCTCCGGGAGGGGACGGGACAGGGCCCGTTCCTTTAGGCCGAGATAAACAATACGCCCCTCTCTGGCATGCTGAAAAGCCGGCAATGACGGCGTAGCACTGCCAAGGACAACTGTCGCGCCATCCATCTGCGCCCGCAAAATAGCCATATCGCGGGCATTATAGCGAAACCCCTCACTCTGCTTGTAACTGGCATCGTGTTCCTCGTCGACAACGATCAGGCCGAGGCGTTCAAACGGGGCGAAAACCGCAGAGCGGGCCCCGATGGCCACATCGATACTGCCAGCGCAAATCCCCCTCCAGGCTTTCTTGCGTTCAGCACGTGACAGGCCGGAATGCAAAACCGCCATGGATAAGCCAGAAAGGGAGAAACGCTCCTGGAAGCGGCCAACCAACTGCGGGGTCAGGGCGATTTCAGGCACCAGAACCAGGGCTTTGTGACCACGGCGGTGAGTCTCCTCAACGGCCCGCATATAAACTTCAGTTTTGCCGCTGCCGGTTACGCCATGAAGCAGAAAGGTCGCAAACAAACCACGCTCCAGAGCTGTCACTATGGTCGAGAACGCCTTCCCCTGCTCGGCGGAAAGTTCCGGACGCCGTCCGTCAGAATTCGCCAAGGGCCTAAATTCACGGCCGGGCCCTTCCTCCATTAAAAGATAGCCGCACTCTACAAGACGTTTGAAAACCTGCGAAGACCCGGGAAAAAGCGTGTTAAGCTCCCTGCGAGAGGCGCCGCCATGGTCCCGCAGCCATTTCAGAAGCTCCTGCTGGCGGGCACCCCGGGGTAATCCGGCTAATGCCGTGGGCACATAATACCGGTCTCCAACCGACTCGGGATTGCCGGCATGGCCGAAAAGACCGACCGGCACACCGGTGGCAATTACCTCGCCAAGGGGATAATGATAGTACTGGGCCATGCGTTCAAAAAACGCCGTCATTCCAGAGGGGAAAAGAGGGGCCTCGTCAACCACTTCGGCAACCTCCTTGAGCCCTTCGCCGCAACCGAGGGCCTGGGACAGGAGATAGCCGTAAACAATGCGACGCCCCAGGGGAACCTTCAGGAGACACCCCGGCCGCACCGTCGCCACCAAGGCGGCAGGAACTACATAGGAAAGTATTTTATCGAGGGGAGCGGCAACGGCAACCTGGGCAACAAACGACTCTGTCAAACAACCTCCGCCAGTATTCCGTTGGGGTGGAAATTCCGATGCGAATCATCTCAACATAAGGCTTCAGGCAAAACCCAGAAAAGTCATGAGCTTCTCCAACTCGCCCATCAATTCCTCAAACCCGGGGCAGGTCAAGCTCTGGGCACCGTCGCAGCGGGCCCTGGCCGGGTCCGGATGGACCTCGATCATCAGTCCCTGGGCACCGGCCACCAGAGCGGCCTTGCTCATAACCGGCACAAGGGAGCGCTTGCCCGTGGCATGGCTCGGATCGACAATAATGGGGAGGTGGCTCATCTCCTGAATAAGAGGAACCACAGACAGGTCGAGGGTATTGCGGGTGGCTCTTTCAAAAGAGCGGATACCCCGCTCGCAAAGAATCAGGTTGGGATTACCCTCGGCGAGAATGTACTCGCCAGCGGCGAGAAACTCCTCCAGGGAAGCACACATGCCACGCTTGAGCAGGACCGGGTGGTTGGTCCGCCCGACCTCCTTGAGGAGATCGAAATTCTGCATGTTGCGGGCGCCTATCTGAAGGATGTCCGCATAGCGGCAGACCTTCTCCAGCTGCTCAATGCGCATGACCTCGGTAATGACCGGCAGGCCGACCTCGTCACCGGCACGACGAAGATACTTCAACCCTTCGATGCCCAGCCCCTGAAAGGTATGAGGACCGGTCCTCGGCTTGAAAGCACCGCCGCGCAGTATCGAAGCTCCGGCCGCTTTGACGCCGCGAGCCGCGGCCAGAACCTGCTCCTCACTCTCAACGGCGCAGGGACCGGCCATGACCACCGGTTTTTCGCCCAGGCCTACCCGGACGCCCTTGATGTCGACCACCGTAGATAGGGGATGGAAATCACGGGAAACAAGCTTATACGGCTTGCTGACATGAATGACATCGCGAATGCCGGGCAGATCGCGAATCCTCCCCTCGTCCACGTAGCCCTCGTTGCCGAGTACGCCAATGGCCGTACGTTCGCTCCCGGGAATTAATTCCGCCCTGAGCCCCATGGATTCAACAGCTTCTTTGACTTCTTGAATATCTTCATCGCAGGCATTGTGTTCCATAACAATTAACACGACAGGTCTCCTCACCCCAAAACCGGAAAATGATCAAATTCGGTTTTCAGGTTAGCGGCTAAAAGGAATGAATTCAAGATTTTTCGTGGCCTCAAATTTATGCTATCGTGGCTATTCGTCAACATATTTGGGTAACCTGCCAATGACAAATTAACCTTTACGGATCATAACAACCAAAAATCCAGAGGGTGACCCTTGAAAAAAATTATTTTTATTCTTTTATTTACGGCTTTACCAGCTCTCGCTGCCGACCCTGGAGCCCCTTTTTCCCAAGCCCGAAAACTGGTTAATTCCCAGGGTTGCAAGGCCTGCCATCAACTCGAAAATGAAGGGGGCGATTACGCCAAACCCCTGGAAGAGGTCGGCCGCCACAAAAGCGGGCAAAAGATGCGGGAATTGCTCCTGAAAGGGATCAGAAATGACGACGGCCGTTACATGCCCTCCTATTCACATCTCAGGGAAACCGAGATAAAAGCCCTCGTCAACTATCTGGAAAGTTACAAATGAATACAATATCTCTTATCGAAATGGCTCATTGAAGGCCTCAAACCATTCATTATAAAGGTCAAATTTACCGTTCAACCGGCACCCCCCTGGCGCCAGAGGTCCTTTCCGGGACGGTTACAGGTCCATTATGCTGAAAAGTATTAATGAAACATTCATTTGGAGGGATTTGCGCTGAATAGCTGTATTGCAAAAACCTATCTCATATGATAGTGTCCCGTGCGGTAAATCCTGTCCGAAGAACCGGTTTTTTAAAGAACTACCCTTTTGATCGTGCGTGATTGAGCTTAAACCTGCGAAGCGTTTGCCTCGCTTTGACATCAGTAAAATTTATTCGAAAGTGCTCGACAGGCCAATCGCAGGAAACACGGGAAACTCTCTGGCCATGACACAGCGAATGATCCACATCGACTCCCCGCTCTTCGTACGAGAGGAGCGCCTCAAAGATGGGGAAGATGTTACCAGCATTTTTGACCGCCAGGGTCCCCTGGCGCTGGAAATTGGCTGCGGCACCGGGGATTTTCTCCTCCAAATGGCCCGCCTGCACCCGGAGGTAAATTTTCTCGGCACCGATATCTATAACAAAGGCTGCTACAAAACATGCCGCAAGGCGGACCTGGCCGGCGTACAGAATATCCGCGTCGTACGCATGGAAGCGCGTCATTTGCTCAGCAACCATATCCGGCGGGAAAGCCTGCAAGCTGTTTACATCAACTGCCCTGATCCCTGGCCGAAAAAACGCCACCGCCGCAGACGCCTCATCAACAGCGATTTTCTCCAATTGCTCCTCTATTGCCTGAGCCCCGGCGGTCGGTTTTATTTCTGTACCGATTTCGCCGACTACGCCCAGGGGGTGGCCGAGCTTTTCCCCTGCCAGGGCTTCCGTAACCAGTTACCCGAACCTTTTGTCAACCACCTTGAGGGCTATCCTTCATCCAAATACATGGAGCGTTTTCGCCGTGAAGATCTGCCCCTCTATTTCATGGTCCAGTCCAAAGACCGGGAATATCGTCTGGAATATCTTGAGCCGCCGCCGGTGCCGTCGCCTTTTCGCAAACCGGCAGAACAAAGGGGAATATGGGCAGAAACTACCTGACTGAGAACCTACCCGGAACCGGGGGCTTCATAAAAGCGTCCTTTGCCGACTTCCAGGTAGAGGAAATCCCTCTCTACCTGCCATGCGGCGAGGGAGAGCACCTTTATCTTTTCATTGAAAAGCAAGGGCTCACGACCCTCGACCTATTAAAAAAAGTGGCACGATTGGCCGGGCTTAAGGAGCGCGACATCGGTTACGCGGGTTTGAAGGATGCCCGGGGAATTACCCGTCAGTGGATATCCCTTCCGGCTGCTGCCTGCAGTCAGGAAATTACGTCCGGCGAGGGGGGCTTCACCATTCTCGCCAAAGCCAGGCATCGCAACAAACTGCGCCTCGGCCACCTGAGCGGCAACCGTTTCCGCATCCGTATCCGCGAAACCGGTCCCAACGCGCTTTCCCTGGCCCAGGCCACCCTGGCCGAGTTGGGAAAAAGGGGTGTCCCCAACAGTTACGGCAGCCAGCGTTTCGGGGTCATGGGCAACTCCCACCATATCGGGCGGGCCATCCTCAAAGGAAATTTCGACAAAGCCGCCCAAGAGATCATCGGCCGCCCTGAGCAGATTCAGGACCCGGCATGGCGAAGCGGCGCAGAAAATTTCATCCAGGGCGATCTCGCCGGAGCCTTGGCGGAACTGCCCTACCGTTTGCGGGAGGAACGACAGCTGGTTGAAAAAATTATCCAAGGGAAACCGGTGCGCAAAGCAGTCCTGGAAATGCCGAGACGCCTGCTGCGCCTCTACCTTTCCGCTTTTCAGTCAGAACTCTTCGATACCCTGGTGGCGGAACGCATGCAGGACCTGGGCACCCTTTGGAACGGAGACTTGGCGGTTAAACACAGCAACGGCGCTTTTTTTCTGGTTGAGGACGCAGGCAAAGAACAACCGCGAGCGGATGCCCTGGAAATCAGCCCCTCAGCCCCTCTTTTCGGCTACAAATCGAGCCCGGCCCAAGGCCGGGCCGGTGAGATGGAAAGCACCCTTTTGCAGCAGGAAAATTTGCGGTTGGAAGACTTCCGCCTCGGTGGAGGTCTAAAAATGGAAGGAGACCGTCGGCCCCTGCGAGCCCCTCTGACCGAAACCGCAGTGGAGCAGGAAGGCGAGGACCTGGTTGCCTCCTTTGTCCTGCCGGCCGGAAGCTACGCCACCAATGTTACAGACGAGATCATGAAAACCCGGGTGGAATGCCCTGAGGAGACCAGTTCCTGAGCGTTGAATGAGAGGTTTTTTGATCAACAGCGAGCCTTCCGGCAAACTGTTGTTTGACAAAAACCATTTTCTTTTTCAACAAGATTGACACCACAAGGGGACTTTGTTAAAAATAAAATACTGTTTTAAACTTAAAAAACAGCGTCTTATTGACTTTTTTGGGTTGCCCTGAGAGAAAATTTCCAGGAAAATGCCCAGCGATTTCCAGACCAGCGCAACCCCGCTTCCCCCGCGGAGTTTCCACTTGGCCATGAAAAATCAGCAAACAGAAGCTAAACTCTAAAAAAGGAAGAGGGGAATGGCAAGAAAAGAAAAATCAGAATATATCATCCAGGCGGTTTCTCACGCCCTGGATCTGCTGGAGCAATTTCAAGGGGAGGACGACGAACTCGGTGTGACGGAGTTAAGCAAGCGCCTCAAGCTCCATAAAAACAATGTCTTCCGGCTTCTGGCTACCCTTGAATCACGGGGCTATGTGGAGCAGAACAGGGCGACGGAGAACTACCGCCTTGGCCTAAAGTCTCTGGAGTTGGGGCAGACCTTCATCAAGCAGATGGGGCTTCTTCGCCAGGCTCAGCCGGTCCTCGAAAAAATGGTGGAGGAGTGCAACGAAACCTCCTACATCTCCATTTTCAAGGATGGCTTCATCGTCTACCTGGAAATCGAAGAAACCACCATGACGGTTCGCGTCGTGCCCCGCATCGGCATCCGCCTGCCGGCCTATTGTACAGCCGCCGGCAAGGTCCATCTCGCCTTTCTCAGGGAAGAAGAACTGGACAAGCTTTACGCAAAAACCAAGCTCCTCTCTTTTACTTCAAACACCCTCTCCGACCTCAATGCCCTGAAAACAGAGCTGGAAGAAATCAGAAAAAACGGCTTTGCTATCGACAACGAGGAGTACGATATCGGAGTACGTTGCGTCGCGGCCCCCATCCGGGACTACACCCGCAGAGTTGTCGGCGCAGTCAGCCTCTCCGGCCCATCCATGCGCTTCACTGATGAGCGTATGGAAAAAGAGCTGGTACCCATTGTCGTGCGCGAGGGGAAAGACCTCTCCACCCGCCTGGGGTATCCCACGGACAAAGAGGCCTGAGTTCTGTCAGACAAAAAATTCAACTTCTCCCAAAAAGGGAAATCGAAGACGGATTTCCCTTTTTTTATTTCTTCCCCCTCTTTTGGTGGTCAACTTCTTGCGACCCGGTCAATCGTCCAAACAGAGCGCGGATTTTGCTTTCCAGTTCAGCCCTTGTGCCGTTGGAGTCGATAACATAATCCGCCCGGGCCGCTTTCTCCTCTTGACTCATGTGGCTGTCAATCATGGCCTCCGCTTTGGCCCGGGTCATTCCCGGCCTTTTGAGAAGCCTCTCAAGCTGATTTTTCCGTTGAGTAGTTATCACCAGAACCGCATCAACACGATCCTCGGCACCCGCCTCAAACAACAGAGGCGACTCATAAATGATAAGAGGCACCTCTTTTTCCTTCAGTTCTTTCAACCTCTGGACGGCCAGCAGGCCCACTTCCCTGTGGGTCGTTTCATTGAGAAAACGCCGGGCTCCGGGATCGTTAAAGATAATGTCACCGAGAACCTTGCGGTCAAGACTGCCGTCCGCCAGCAGGATCCGCGCCCCGAAATACTCGACCAATTTTTTCAAGGTGGCGGAACCGGGGGCCACGACATCTCGCGCCAGTTGATCGGCACTAACCGTGACCGCCCCAAGTTTTTCAAAAAAACGTGCCGCCGTCGATTTGCCGACCGCGACACCTCCGGTTATACCCAGTATCACACTCCCCCCTCAACTACGAATTTTTTTAAGCCGCCTGATATTTTATTCTCATTTTAAAACAAAACCTTTTGGATGCGATTACAGATTATTTAGGATAACATGAAACAATCGGAAAACCATCCTGGCATGGGATCATAATGCTTGAAAAAACCGGAGCACTTGGTATCCTAAAGCCCTCGTTTAAATTTCAGTTCAGGAACAATTCAAAAACCCAAAAGTCATCAATTACCTCGACAAAGGAGGATGTTTAATGTTCGATGGACCCAATCGCCTGCTGCTTCAGCGGGAAGGAACCGTCCTGGTTCTCGTCGATGTTCAGGAACGCATCGTTCTGGCTACGCCACCCCCGATCTGGCGGGAAGTCCGGAAAAATATCCGGATTCTTCTCGAAGCTTCCCAAATCATGAAGATTCCCATTATCGTTACTGAACAGTATCCTGAAGGGCTTGGTCACCTGGTGCAGGACCTCCAGGGGCCCTGGTGCGATAATACGATTGCGAAAACCAGTTTTAATTGCTGCAGGGAAGAAGCGTTTCTCGACAGGCTCAAAGAGAAAAATGCCCGGCAGGTTCTGATGGTCGGCATGGAAAGCCATGTTTGTATTTATCAGACCACCCTTGCCCTTCTTCACAGAGGCTACCCCGTCCACCTTGCCACAGATGCCATTGGCGCCCGTTACAAAAAAGACCACCAGATCGCCGTCGCCAACGCCAACCAGGCGGGGGCAACCCTGACCACCGTGGAAATGGCCCTTTTCCAGATGCTCAAAGACTCAAAAGCTCCGGAATTCAGGGCGGTTTCAGCTCTGGTCAAGGAACGATGAACCGGCATTATGGCGTGCCGAAGAATCTGATTTTATTAAAAAAACAGGTTGGGGCGGGAAAAGCGTGTCAGTGCTTGGCCTGAATAAGTGTTTCAAAAACCTGAGGCGCACCCGTAGGTTCGCCAGTGACTTTTGGACTGCCTAAGCAGGTCAATGATTTGCGCTCTTGCCCGGTCATAACTCTCGGATGCTGGTCTAAATTAAGGATGCTCTTCAATAACCTGTTAGTCAGGGTGAAACTGATCTCCGATGTCTTTCCTGTTGTTCGGTAAAACAAAAATCCCTTTTAAATTGAGGTACAGCACCAAGGCCAAACGGTTGCACATCAAAGTGCAGCCGGAAAGGGTCGAGGTGGTGGCCCCCCTCAAAACCCAGCGATCAGTAATCGAGACTTTTGTCCATCAGAACCGCCGCTGGATCGAGAAAAAAAAGACCGAGTTGGACGAAAAGGTCCGCAACAGGCCTCTTCCCCATGTCATTCCCCTGATCAGCGGAACGAAGATACCTTTCCGGGGCACCCTTATCGGCCTGACCGTTTTTGAAGAGGGGAAGGAAAAAACTCCTCAGGTGAGGCATGAGCAAGACATTCTGGTGACGTTGCCGAGGGGAACAACGACGGCGGGGAAAGAGGCCACCGTAAAAAAGGCTCTTAAGGCCTGGTTTCTTGAACATCTACGTATCGAAGTCGAAAAGATCAGCGAGCATTACTCACGAATTCTCCAGGCCCGGCCGGCAAAAATCCGTTTTCGCAGGCAGAAAACCCGCTGGGGGAGCTGCAGTTCCAAGGGCAGCATCAACCTCAACTGGCACCTGGTTTTCGTGCCCCAGCCCATTCTCGAATATGTGGTTGTCCACGAACTCTGCCACCTCAGACATCTCAACCACTCTCCTCAGTTCTGGGGGCTGGTTGCCAACCTGATTCCGGATTACAAAACCCGCATCCGGTGGCTCAAGGAATACCGTCCCGTTTTTCCCGCTGAATTCTGGGATTGAGCTTTTTCCGCAGCACTCCCTTCTTCCGCTACGTCAGCATCCCGGCTTGAAGTTACAACCCCGGAAGGCCTTTTGACGCCGTTATTTCCCGTTGTGGACTCATCTCATACCTGGAAACCGGGGGAGAGTGCAACCCGCTATGGCCAGTTCTTGAGGCAACCTCCCGACAACCAAAAAAACAACTCTTTATGCGGCCCGTTGCGCGATTGAAAATTCCCGTCGGGACTTGGCTTTTGCGGCGGACAGAGCATTGTCCGAAATGAATTACTTACAGCGGAGGGTTTCGTGTGAGATACAAGCGGTGATTACGGGCGATATGCTCTACCTTGTTTTCCGGTACGCCAGCACGATGAGCGAATTCCGGCCAACGAGCCACCGATTCCCGAACCTCGCCGATAATCTCCTTAGGCTTGGGAATGCTGATGGAATCCCCCACGGCAACCAGGTCGGAGAGGAGAAAGTTATCACGCTTGCCGTTGACGCTCATCTGGTGGAGATTAGTCCATCTGCCGGCCGGATTGTGAGAGTAGGTGAGATCGAAAGCAGGCGACAAGGCCCAGCGCCCTTTAGAGTTCATTACAAAAGCGATATTCTTGGTGTGATCGTCCTGATTGCGGGCAATGACATTGAAAACCATGCGCCGGTACTGCTGAACGGCTTCAGCTTTGCTCAACCGCAGGCGGCGCATGGCCGCGAAAACCTGCTCATAGCCATAAGCTCCGGCCTGGTTGAAATCGAAATGAGCCAAACCGCACAAAGACTGCAGGTGAATCTTATGGCCGTTGCGACGGTCAAAGCGCCGGGTCAGAAAATGAGCCCGCCCGTCCTCCTCCAAGAGACGGCACTCGCTCATCTCGATACCGGCGGCCAGGGCCATGAGATAATAGGCGTATTCGATGCGGCCGTAACCCTGCGGCTCGCCCAGTTCAATATCTGTCACCCCATCGAATTTGAGAATCCAGAAGTCATAGCCCGCAGGAACCTCGGCCTGACCGGAAATCACTTTGCCCTCGCTGTTCACGGCGATTACTGCCTTGGGCCGAGCCCCTCCCGCCGAGGTCCCGACCCGGAGGATATCGAGGATCGCCTCGGCATTGCCTTGGTCCGATCCGTCAAAACCGGTATCAAGCTGCTGACGGCGGGCCGTTATCTGCTGAGCCAACGAGACCAGTTCGGCGACCTCCACCGCTACGGCTTGCTCAAACCGCCGGTCTACCGGAGGAGCAAACTCCATCGCCCCCATACCCCGGCGTCCGGTATAGCAGAGGCGCTCCACCGGACTGAAACCGGCGGCATCCCGGCCCTGGCGGGCCAGCCAGGCGTCGATGATACTGTTGCCGAATTTATCGGGCAACGCATCGGCCAGCAAACCGGGAAGCCCGAGAAAGGTTTCACGGCTCAAAGCCGGGAAGAAAAAAATGCCGTCTCCCCGCCTGGCATCATCCAGGCTCATGTGAAGAGGGGAAATATCGAGCCCCTTATCGAGAAAAGCAGGCGCAAACTCGAAAACAGCGTAGCCGCGCTCCTCCATCCAGGAGACCGCACCTACCTCCTCCCCCCAAAGCTTGACGACCGCCGTATCGACCTTCTTCACCATTCGGCTTCTTCCTGTTTGCTTTCTTTAACTCTTTTCCCTGAGGCCCTCTTCCGTACCTTGCCCTGCTGTTTTGCCAACTGTAGAGGACTTATGAGAGTTTCCGGAATCAGATTGTCGAGTTCATCTAAGGCTTCCAGTTCCCGCAACACGGCAATAAGGGAGGAGAGCTTGCCCTTTCCCGCTTCGAGGGCCTTGATGGTATTGAGGGACAGTGCCGCGGCCTCCGCCACTTCCTGCTGAGTCAGGTTTCTCCTCAAACGCAGGGACCTGATGCGCCCGCCCAGCTCGGCCTCAATCCCCTTATCGGTCATTGAGTAAAAATTCATAACAGCCTTTTTAAAATCTAAAATTAAGCTATTTTTTCTTAATAAGTTATTTAATGGCCATTATAAATAAAAAATTCAAGGCGTAAAGTCGTTTTTTTAATAAAAGGCCTTTTTGAGGCTATTATTTTTTATTTTGACAACAAAGACCTTTTATTAGTCTATTAAATCATTCAAAAAAGTCTCTGCCCCGGATATCAAAAAGCCCGACCTGCAAGCAGGAACGGGCCTTTTGATAATGAAAGGATTAAGGGACAAAACCGCCTGTTGCACGATCCCCAGCCCCAAGCATGCTAAAGATTTCGGGCTGTATTTTTTTGGGCACACCGGAAGCTTAAGTTTTTATCCAGGTTAGCAAGCAACCAATCCTCGGCCTCTTTTCTTGTTTTGACGACCCTGGTACGCCATCCCGTCTCTTCGTCAGAGGCATAACCCTGCCACATTCTCGCTATTCCATAAGCCAAAGCCGCTGGCATGGCCGCCACCCCAAAAATGTTATGGTTATGTTTCGCGGCCTGCCGGGCAATTTCCGCTATAGTACGGACATCTTCCGGGTTCATATTGAAATGGGTCACATCGGAATAATCGGTGATAATATATCGAAGGCTCTGCAACCGCTCTAAAGGGGAATAGCGCTCATAGTAGGAACGAATCACTTCTTTGCCCTCCACGGCACCATGCCAGTGAACGATCAGCCCACCTTCCTCTTGAATGTACTCGATTGAATAAGCCATAAAAAAGCCGATCAGGTGAAAAGCTATTTCACTTCGGTTGTTGTGAAAATCAAAAAAACATTTCCATATTGTATACCATGTATTACAAAAAAGTCAGTTTTGATTTTTCCGGCCGCACCCATGGTCATCTTGAAAAACCCTGAACGCGATCAGCTCCTGGCGACCCAGAGGCGCTTTCAGGGATAGAGAAACTCGCAAATTTCAAGGTCATCGTGATCGGCATGCTTCAGTTTGTAATATAAGCGACGTTTGAAAACCTGGCCTGTCGTTTTATTTTCCCGATCCAGGATGAAGTGATGAACGGAGAGAGCACCATCCTCAACCACGAAGAATTCCATTTCCTTTTCGACAAAAACCTGGGCAGGGTTATCCAGCCCTCTGACCGCATTCTCTAACCAGAGAGCAGCTTCTTCACGAGGCAGGGAATTATTATTCTCGATCCTCCTCAATATTTGAATCCAAACATAACCCAATTATGTTACCCAAAGAACAGGCTGGCAAGTTTTTTACTGCCCCTTCCTATCTACTGCAAAAAACATTGCCGGTCTTGACAAAGTTCCTGATCTTGGTAAACGGAATCAAGGGAAAAATCCAAATCCCAAAGTCAGGCCGATGCATTAGGCGGCCATCCTTTCAACGCCACCAAAAAAGAGGTTAAGATGACCACCGAAAATATCGAATATGAACCATTGGGTGATAGCGGAATCTCCGTCAGCAAAATCTGCCTGGGGACCTGGGCAATCGGCGGCTGGATGTGGGGCGGCACTCAAGAAGATGAATCCATCCGCACCATCCGGACGGCCCTCGCTTCGGGAGTGAATTTCATCGACACGGCGCCGGTCTACGGCTTCGGCCGTTCCGAGGAGATTGTCGGCAAAGCCCTCAAAGACCATGTGCCGCGCGACCAGGTGGTAATCGCCACTAAAGCAGGACTTGAATGGGATGACAAGGGCAAGGTCTTCCGGAATTCGACCCCGGAGCGTATTCATCAGGAAATTAAAGATTCCCTGCGTCGGCTGCAAACCGATTATATCGACCTTTACCAGGTCCACTGGCCCGACCCGCTTGTGCCGGTTGAGGAGACCGCAGCAGTCATGGCCACACTGCTGAATGAAGGGAAAATACGCGCCGTCGGGGTCAGCAACTACAGCACCGAACAGATGGAGGCCTTTCGCCGGGCCGCCCCCCTGCACTCGGTTCAACCGCCCTACAACCTTTTCGAGCGCCAAATTGAAGAAGCCTTGCTGCCCTACGCAAAAAAACATGGCATTGCCGTACTCGCATACGGATCCATCTGCCGGGGCCTTCTGTCCGGCCGCATGAAACCGGATACCCGATTTGAAGGGGACGACCTGCGCCAGTTCGACCCCAAGTTCCGCAAGCTCCGTTTTCCCCAATATCTGGCCGCCGTCTCTGAACTGGATGAACTGGCGCAACAGAGGCACGGCCGGGGGGTTCTGGAGCTGGCAGTCCGCTGGGTTATCGACCGGGGCGCCATTGCCCTCTGGGGAGCCCGCCGTCCTGACCAGCTCGAAACGGTCAGCCGGGTTTTCGGGTGGTCGCTGACGGAGCAGGACTTCAAGGATATCGACGGCATTCTGCAAAAAAATATCCCCAAGCCTATCGGCCCGGAATTCATGGCCCCGCCTGCCAGGAATTCCCAAGTCGCGTAAAACACAGAAAAATCAAAGCGCCCAACCTCATTTTTCAGTTTGGGCGCTTTGATCAAAAATTATATTCTGCCTTGATTCACACTTTCATTTCATAATCATAAAACAAAATTCCCCCCTGGGGGGATCGACCAACCCATCTTTCGACCATCAAAAAAGGTTTTTATTGCTCGAAAAAAATAAAATTTAAATTTTTTTTCATTTCATCAATATTTCCTAAAAAACCTCTTGATATTTATATCTTAATTATATAAAAAAATTTTATAACACATCGTAATTATACATATTTTTGACATTAATTTTATCTTCGTGCAAATTAACAAAGTGAATTCAGTCAAAAAATTGGCTCTCCCCCTTGACTTAAACCTAAATTTTTTTTATGATAGCTCTCGATTTAAATAATTATTTCAATTTTATTTTTTGATTTTTAATTTATTTTTCATGCTATCTGCCAAAATATACTATTCCATTATTTTATTTCCATTCTGATTTTTAATTTATTTTTAAATATTTTACAAATACATTCATAATTTTTTAAACATATGAATAATGAATTCATTGTTTTTTAAATTTGCTGAAATTTGCCCATTTTATATTTCTTTCTTTTTTGCATTATAAATTTATTTTAAAAACCATTTTTTATAGAGAAACGACATTACAATAGTTCTACACCCTGATCCAAAAAAAGAGAAAATCAATGCCGGTAAAAACACGATTTCCAAAGCTTGAAGACAGCCCCAAAATTTATGAACTGATTCAGAACTCACCGCCGTTGGACTTGAACTCTCGCTATCTTTACATGTTGCAAGCGACCCATTTTCGAGACACCTGCATTGTCGCCGAACTAACCCCTGAAAATGGCGAAGCCCCCTCCCAGATAGCCGGGTTTATATCAGGTTATCGGCTCCCGGAAAATCCCGAGTCGCTCTTTATCTGGCAGGTTGCGGTCAGCTCCAGCGCCAGGGGGAAAGGCGTGGCAAAAAAGATGATGCTGGAGTTGCTGCAGCGCCCCGCACTCAAAAGCATAAAGCAAATCATGACCACCGTTACCCCCTCCAACACCGCCTCTCTGAAGCTCTTTGAAAGTCTGGCTCGGCACCTGAAGGCCAGTTTCACTGAAGAAATGGGTTTTGAGTCAGCTTTGTTCGGCGGAGATGCCCACGAAGCAGAAATGCTTTATAAAATCGGGCCCTTTCATTTCATCTAAAACAGCTTGAATTTAACCCAATACTTTAATCAAAAAACAGAGGAGTACCATGCGAATTATCGAAGCAATGGAATCTAACGTTCGGGGATATGTTAGAAGCTTTCCCGCAGTTTTTAAATCAGCGAAAGGAGCACAGCTTACCGATGCTTCCGGCACAGAATATCTCGATTTTTTTGCCGGTGCAGGCACACTGAATTACGGGCACAACAACGAAAAAATCAGCAAGGCATTGATCGAATACCTGCAAAACGACGGCATTGTCCATGGTCTGGATATGGCCACCCTCGCCAAAACTGAATTTATGCAGAAATTCAAGGATGTCATTCTCGAGCCGAGAAACCTTGAATACAAAATGCAGTTCACCGGGCCGACCGGAACCAATTCGGTCGAAACCGCACTGAAACTGGCCCGCATGATTAAAGGGCGTTCCAACATCGTAGCCTTTACCAACGCCTATCACGGCTTGACCATGGGATCCCTGGGGGTCACCGGTAATTCATTTTATCGCGATGAAGCGCACATCAGCCGCTGCAATGTCTCCTTCATGCCATTTGAGAACTACTATGGTAATGATATCGACACCCTCAAGATTTTTCGAAAGCACCTCGAAGATCCAAGTTCCGGCCTGGATTCATCGGCAGCAGTCATTGTTGAAACCGTTCAGGCCGAGGGAGGTATTCATGCGGCTTCTCCTGAGTGGCTCAAGGGCCTTGAAGAAATCTGCCGGGAATTTGATATGTTGCTCATCATCGACGACATTCAGGTCGGCAACGGCCGAACAGGGGACTTCTTCAGCTTTGAAGAGGCCGGAATTACTCCCGACATGGTGACTCTCAGTAAAAGTATCGGCGGGGGCCTGCCTCTGGCCATACTCCTCTTCCGTCCGGAACTGGATCAGTGGAAGCCGGGGGAACACACCGGCACTTTCCGCGGCAACAACCTGGCATTTGTTGCTTCCACCCAGGCGCTTTCCTACTGGGAAAACGACGATCTCAGCAAGGCGGTCAAATACAAATCCAAGATTCTTAAAGATCGGCTTGAAAAAATCTCATTGGAAACGGCAGGTTACAGCACAGACGTGCGGGGCCGCGGCATGATCTACGGGCTGGAATTCTGTGAACCGGGTTTTGCCTCCGAAATTTCAATGAAATGCTTTGAGAAGGGGCTGGTTATCGAGTTGGCCGGGGCAGATGACCAGGTAGTAAAGTTTCTTCCGCCTCTGACTATTGCAGAGGAAGAGTTGCTGGAGGGACTGGACATCTTTGAAGAGGCGGTCAAAGAACTGGTCCAGGAGAAAGAAAATCGTCTTCACGAGGCATTTTAAAATGATAGTACGCAATATCGATGATATCCGGGAAACCGATCGGGAAGTCCATGCCCCCGGCGAGCAGTGGATCAGTCGCCGAATGCTGCTAAAAAACGACGGCATGGGATTTTCCTTCCATGAAACCATTATTAAAGCCGGGACCAAAACCCACATTCATTACCAGAACCACTTTGAAGCCGTCTACTGCGTCGCGGGGAACGGCCGCATCGAGGAGCTGCCAAACGGAAAAGTTCACGAAATCAGCGACGGGATGATGTACGCCCTTAATCAGCATGATGAGCACTTCCTCCACGGTGGCAGCGAGGATATGCGCCTGATCTGTGTGTTCAATCCGCCTCTCACCGGCAAAGAAGTGCATGACGAGAACGGTGTCTATCCCCTTGTCACAGAGGATTAAGGGGGGAAAATGTCACGTTCCATCGTAAGTAAGTTCGGAGGCAGCTCGGTCGCCGATGCCGGCCAGATAGAAAAAGTCAGAAATATCGTGGCCAGTAACCCCAACCGCCGGAACATCGTCGTTTCGGCCCCGGGCAAGGACCCTCTTTATAGGGAAAAGATCACCGACCATCTCATCAATATCGCCACTGACGGGGACCATTTCCGTAACACCAGAAAGGTACCCACCGTTGCGCAAAGCCGCGAGGCGGTACTCGGAAAATTCCGTTCCCTCATGAAGGATCTTGCCGTGCAAGACGCCTTCCCTCTCGAAGAGCTGCGCGATGACCTGGAAAAAGGACATGAAATAAAAAACCTGCATCAGAAGACCGCATTTTATGCCTCTCGTGGAGAACGCTACAACGCCATGCTTATCACCAGCTATTTTGCATCCAAAGGGATGAACGCCAGGGCCTGCCTGCCGGAAGATTTCGGGTTTATCCTCAACGGCAATGCCCTTGATGGGAAAGTCCAGCCCGAGAGCCATGACAACATCCTTAAGATCCAGGACGAGACGTCTATAAACATTATTCCCGGCTTTTACGGCATCACGGAGGACGGGGAAATCGCCATCCTCTCCCGCGGAGGCTCTGACCTGACGGCAGGCGAAGTCGCCTTTGCCGTCAATGCGGAAAAGTATGAAAACTGGACCGATACCAACGGGGTGTATGAGGCGGATCCCCGTTTCATTCCGGGGGCCCGCGTAATTCCAAGGTTGACTTTCAAGGAGATCCGTTTGCTCTCCTGCCGGGGATTCAATGTTTTCCACTTCGACGCCATGATCAGCTGCAAAAAAAACAAGATCCCAATCAACATACGCAACACCAATCGTCCGGATGAGAAGGGAACTCTCATCCTCAACGAACGAGTCCCCGAAGAGGGGGTCGTAGGCATAGCCAAACTCGACAACATGGCTTACGTCTACCTTGAAAAGGATCTGCTGGGGGAAATGATCGGCTTCACAGCGGAACTGCTGAAAATCTTCCAGGAGTACAATATCAATACCTATCATTACCCTACCGATAAGGATGACATAGCGGTGCTGGTCAACCAGGACGATCTGGTGGGTATCATCAATGATCTTCGACGGGATATCGAAAAAAAATTGAACCCCGACTACATGAATGTGGTTTACAATCAAGCGGTCATCACCGCTGTAGGGCTCGGCTTGAAAGGTGACTCTTTCACGGTAATGGAAGCAATTTCCGTTCTTGGTGAACACCATATCCCAATTGAGATGATCGACCAAAGCCCATCCCAGATATGCTTCCACATCGGTTTACAACAGGCTGTCGCCGATGAGGCGATAAAGATTCTGCACGACCATCTTCTCAATGGAAAAACCTAAAGGCCCGTCCTTGGGCAGAAAAAGCCCCTGTCTGCCCCTGCCCCCATTAATCCATTTGCCAGTTTATTAAAAATAATATAATTATAGTCGGCTCCCATTTAAAAACGCTTCCCGCCCCCCTAACCACCATGCCCGCAACAAAAAAACTGAAAAATGGGGAGTCTGTTCAACATGATGGCTGTTAGGGGACGGATTTGAATTATCCCGCACTAATAACCACAAGGGGATGGGCTATGCCAAAAAAACACAACCTCAAGGATTATGACAAAGCTTGCGCCACCTTTGCCATTGAAGTACCGGAATATTTCAATTTCGCCTATGACGTGGTGGACCAGTGGGCCGAACGCGACCGCAACAAACTGGCCATGATCTGGGTTGATCAGGAGGGTGATGAGAGAAAACTGACCTTCCGCGATTTTCGCAACGCCTCCAACGAGGCGGCCAACATTTTCCTCAAATACGGCGTTCAGCAGGGCGACCGGGTCTTCATCATGCTGCATCGGATTCCGGAATGGTGGACCTTCGTGCTCGCCCTTCTCAAGCTGGGAGCAGTGGTCTGTCCGGCCCCGACCCTCCTGACTGCCAAGGACATCCTCTTCCGCCTCAAGGCGGGGCATTTCAAGATGGTCATCACCGATGAGGAGAATGCCGCCAAGGTTGACGAGGTGGCGGACGAATGCCCGGCCCTCAGCGTCCACTGCCTGGTGTCGGGCCAGCGCAGGGGATGGTTCAACTTTCAGAAGGAACTGCTCTTCCCGGCCCCCGTTTCCCACTATACGGTTTCCACGGCCGAAAAGGTGATGACACGGGCCGAAGATCCGATGCTGATCTACTTCACCTCCGGTACCACCAGCGAGCCCAAAATGGCCCTGCACAACTACGGCTACCCCCTCGGCCACGAGGTGACCGCCCGTTTCTGGCAGGACACGCGCGCCAACGACCTCCATTTTTCCGTTACTGACACCGGCTGGGCCAAATGCGCCTGGGGAAAGATCTTCGGCCAGTGGATCGAGGGGGCCTGCCTGTTCGTCTACGACATTCGCGGCAAATTCGTCGCCACCGAACTCCTCCCCCTGCTGGAAAAATACGAGGTCACCGTCTTCTGTGCCCCGCCCACCATCTACCGCATGCTGGTTCTGGCCGACCTCAAGAAATTCGACCTGCGGGAACTCCGCCACTGCTGTTCGGCCGGCGAACCGCTCAATCCAGAAACCATCCGAATCTGGAAGGAGGGGACCGGCCTCGACATCCATGAGGGCTACGGCCAGACCGAGACCTGCTGCATGGTGGCCAATTTCCCCTGCAACCGCATCAAGCCCGGCTCCATGGGCAAACCTTCGCCCGGATGGTTCATCGAACTGCATGACGAGCATGGCCAGTTGGTCGATAGCCACGAACCCGGGCGCATCGCGGTCAAGCTCGAACCGCGGCCGGTCGGCCTGCTTCAGGAATACCTCGGGGAGGAAAAAGCGAACCACAAGGCTTTTGTCAATGGCTTCTATTATACCGGCGACAAGGCCTACCGGGACGAAGACGGCTACTTCTGGTTCGTCGGCCGCGACGACGATGTCATCAAGAGCTCAGGTTACCGCATCAGCCCATTTGAAGTGGAAAGCGCCATCCTCACCCATCCGGCGGTCAAGGAAGCCGCAGTGGTCGGCGCTCCGGACCCGATCAGGGGCATTATCGTCAAGGGCTATATCGTCCTGAAACCCGGCCTCAAACCTTCGGATCAGATGGGCCTGGAAATCCAAAAGCACGTGAAGGAGATCACCGCCCCCTACAAATACCCGCGCTCCGTCGAGTTTCTCGAAAAGCTCCCCAAAACGCACTCCGGCAAAATCCGGCGCAACGTGTTGCGTGCCATGGCCGCCGGCAAACACCCGGACAGCCGGGACTGACAACCACTTCAGCCCCTTGGCTCAGCGGCCTTTTGCCATGATATCTGCGGATATTTTTCTCAAGGAGATTGTCGGACCTGCGGGAATAAAAGCCCGGCAGTCATCTCCCTGCCGGGCTTTTATTCCCCCAAAAGAAACCTTCGTTTTTCCCTTTAGACTGCAGCAGCCTAGCTGCCGGAAGCGGCAAAAAAACATTGCCGGAATTTGAGCCAGAACATCAGCGTCGCACTCCCGACAATGACGGCCATGGTTCCCAACACGGTAATCTTATCTGCCCAGGCGAGGGAGATAAGCCCCATGCTGAAGGCACCAACGGTCATAAAGGTAAAAACGATCAGGGACGAAGCGGCGCCCACGTCATCCTCAACCTGTTCAAGCATCAGATTGTTGCTCGGCGGCCGGCTGATGCCGAGAAAAAGGGTCAGCACCCACATGGGCAGAGCCAACCCCCAGGGGCTGTGGTGCGGCAGGATCAACATCAGGCAACCTGACACCAAAATACCTGAAAAACAGGCTGTTATGATCACCTTGGAAGAAACCCGCCGCGACAATCGGGTAAACAAAAGAGCACCAATCATGGCGGCAAAAGCATTGAAGCCGAAAAAGTAGCCGAACTGCTGTTCATTCATGCCGAAGTGCGACATGTAGATATCCGGAGCGCCTGCGATAAAACCAAAAAGAGGCAGCATCAGGATAGACAAGGCCAAGGTCAGGCCGACAAAGCGACGGTTGCGAAACAGGCGGAAATAAACCTTGGCCGCAGCCGCCGGCGATATGCGCTGGAAATGCTGCAGCGGCTCTTCAATGGAATATACGCCGACCCAGGCGAAGACCCCCATGAGCGCCTGCACAACAAAAATCCAGCGCCAACTGAAATAGTGCATGATCCAGCCGCCGATGACCGGCGCCGCCATGGGGGCAAGAGCCATGATGATGGCAATGTGAGCCAGAACCTGTTCCCTCTTTCTGGCCTCGAACAGATCCTTGGACATGGCCAGACTTAAAGTTGACGCCGCGGCCGCCCCCGAGGCCTGGAAAATACGGGCGGCAATCAGAGCGTAGACATTGCCCGCCAGTGCACATGTCAAGCAACCGGCAACATAGATGCAAATGCCTACCATCAGTGGACGGCGCCGACCATAACGGTCGGAAACCGGACCGTATATCAACATGAACAGGCAATAGGTCACAAAGAAACAGATCAAGGTCAGGTTGACAACCATCAGCGGCTGATGCCAGTCGGCCTGAAGTTGCGGAATGGCCGGCAGATACATGTCGGTGGAAAGAGGCGGAAACGCCGCCAGCAAGGCGATAAGGAGGGTGATGCGTGCCATTGAATGATCTTCCTGTTCCATGAAATATGAATCAACAATATCGGGTCGGAAGAGGTTGGTCCCCCTTCAAACGGGAAATTGAAAACGACCCTTCCTTAAAGGGAAGCAGCAAATGATAACACCAGGTATGACTTTTAAGGTCTGCCCGGTTAATTCAACCTCCCGAGCGGAAACGGCTGAATTATGAATGTTTCTTGGGGGATTGCCAAGGCCGGAAAATCAAGGAAAGGGCATCTGCCGTTAAATAAGATTTCCAGGACCGGGGTTGCGTCCCCGGACGACGCCTTCTTTCTTTTTACGTCAAAAAGAAAGAAACAAAGAAAAGGACGCCCCGTACCTTGCCCTTCGGGTTCCCTGCGCTTTAGAGACGTTTTGAGGACTGTCAGAATTCGCAAAAACCCCTCAACTGCCCATCTCTTTCTCAAAATGTCTCTTCCGCCCCGGCTGCGGTACAAGGGGATAATACTTAAAACTTAACACTTTCAATTTTAAACTTTACTTATACGGCCTTGGGAAGGGGTGATGCGAGGCATGGTGCCGATAATCTGATAATTACAAAATTCATTGCAAAGACCAAAATCCGATGCCGGACAGATTACCAGAAAAACAAAAAACCCGGCAAGAAATTCATTCTTTCCACTGAACCGATTCTTAACCCGCCCCGGCCCCAAAATGGGCTCATATCCTGCAAACAACCATGCCGATATACTCTTTTCAGTCTGAAAAAATTACTTCCAGCTGATAATTCAAGCTTTTGCCGTCGCCAGAACCGCAAGGAAACGTTTTGATAACCAAGGTGATCAGAAACCCATCCCGGGACAGCCTCCCTAAAGACAAAAAAACGACGTGGAATCGCGATTGGTTTGGCGCAATACTCTTGCTGGCTCTTTTCACTGCCCAGATGTCTTTGGCCTGGCTTGCCATTCCGCCACCTGCCCTCGCGAATTATCCCGAGGCTCCATCAACAGCATCAGACTCCGGAAGTTTTTCAAATAATACCGCTAAAACAAACATCCTTTTCCATTCTGACACACTTCAGGAATTAGCAAAAATCCACGACCCTATAAAGATTGGCGTCCTGGCCAACCGGGGCGACAAGGTTTGCCTGGAGGAATGGGTTCCCACCGCCCAATATCTGGCAGCCCAGTTGGCACCTTTGCAATTCGAGATCGTGCCCCTCGATTTTGACGAAGTCCTCAGCACCACCAAAGATCACAGCATTAATTTTATCGTTGCCAACCCCTCCTACTACGCCTTTTTGGAGTATCACGGTCTCGTCCGGCGCATCGCGACCCTGCAGGTGGCCGGCAAAAAGGCGCCCCAATCCCTTTTCGGCGGGGTGATTTTCACCCGCTCGGACAGAGATGGCATTTCGAACATTCAAGATCTTGAAAACACACGCTTTGCCGCCGTAGACAGTAAATCCCTCGGCGGCTGGCATGCGGCCTTAAGAGAAATTCAAGCCGCCGGAATTGACCCCGACAAGCATTTCGCGGCATTGCTGTTCAAAGGGACTCACGACGCTGTAGTCAACACCGTATTGTCCGGTGCTGCCGACGCCGGCACGGTGCGCAGTACGCAGTTGGAGCGGATGGCAGCGGAAGGCCGCCTCCTTTTAAAACAGATTAAGGTTATCCACAGCCGTGCTGAAAATTTTCCCGATTATCCCTATTTCTTATCCACCAACCTTTATCCCGAATGGCCCTTTGCCGCTCTGTCAGGCGAAGATACGAACCTGAGCAAACACATCTCGGTTGCACTATTCAAAATGGATGAAAAGGCGCCGGCAGCTCAAGCCGTACACGGAGCAGGTTGGGCCATCCCCGAGGATTACGCAAGCGTTTACGCCCTGCTTCAAGACCTGAATCTTCCGCCTTTCGAAAAGTTTGGCCAGGTAACCCTCCGCCAGGTGCTGAAAAAATACTGGCCCTGGATAACCGGATTCGCTATTTTGCTGGGATCTTCCCTGGCCTTCGGAATCTATCTGGCCCGCCTTATTCGCAAGATAAGAAAAATATCCTACGCCCTTGACTCCAATGAGGAGCATCTGGCCGCGACCCTCCGTTCCATCGGTGACGGGGTCATCTCCTGTGATATCCATGGCAAAATAACCAACCTCAATGCCATGGCCGAAACCCTTACCGGATGGAGCCTCGATGCGGCCCGGGGCAAGCCCCTGGACAAGGTTTTTTGTCTCGTCGACGAACAGACCGGCGAGCCTTTGGAAAATCTGCACCAGGATTGCCTGGCCACTGGAGAGGTAGCCGCCTTGAACAGGAATGGCTTGCTGAACGCCCGCAGCGGCAGACGGCATCACATCTCCGTAAGCCTCGCCCCCATTCGCCAGCCGGCAGGCAATGTCATTGGAAGCGTTTCCGTCTTCCGCGATGTTACCGATGAACACCTCGCCAACCAGATGACGGAAACCCGCCTGACCCTTATCGAATATGCCCCCAATCACACCCTTGATGAGCTGTTGACCAAAGCTCTCGACGAAATAAGCGCATTGGCCGACAGCCCGGTCGCTTTTCTCCATTTCGTGGAAAACGATCAGAAATCCCTCTCGCTCCAGAAATGGTCAACCCGCACCCTTGATGAATTCTGCCGGATCGAAGGCGTGGGCTCACACGCCCCCCTGGAACAAGCGGGGATTTGGGCCGATTGCCTCAGAGAAAGAAAAACCGTCATCCAGAACGATTACCAGTCCCTTCCCGGGAAAAGGGGCCTGCCAAAAGGTCATGCTCCCATTATTCGCAAACTGGTGGTTCCCATCATGCGGAAAGATAAGATTGTAGGTATCCTGGGGGTCGGAAACAAAGCGACAAGCTACAATGAAAAAGATGCGAAAAGAGTCCATTTTCTTGCCGATGTTGCCTGGCAGATTATTTCCCTTAAAAAGGCCGAGGAAGCTTTGCAAAAAAGCGAGGCTTTTCTCAGCACCCTGCTGGATACCATCCCCATTCCCGTTTTTTACAAAGGCACGGACGGCCGCTACATGGGCATGAACAAAAATTTTGCCGATATCCTGGGGCAAAGCAAAGAAAAGCTTATCGGGAAATCGGTTTTTGATATCAGCCCGCCTGGACTGGCCAATGTCTATCACGACGCAGATTTAGAGTTGCTGGAAAAACCCGGTGTCAGAATCTACGAATCACAGTTCCCGGACGCTTCAGGACGCCTCCATGATATCATCTTCCATAAAGCCACCATAATTGATACCCAGGGTTCCATCATCGGCGTCATCGGCACACTCCTCGATTTCACCGAACGCAAACAGGCTGAAAGGAATCTCAGCAAAAGTCTGAATTTTCTCGAAAACGTTCTCGAGAGTATCCAGGATGGCGTGATGGTTCTGAGCCCGGAGCTCAGGCTCATCCGCGCCAACAGTGTTGTCAAAAAGATATTCGGGGAGAAAATCCCTTTTGCCGGCAAAAGATGCTTCGAATGTTCCTCAGAAGAGAAACCATGTGATCACTGCCCGGTCCAACACTGTTTTGAGAGCGGTGAAACGGAAACAAAGATTATCCCGGGACCGGCCGATTCCCCTATTGAATGGCTTGAGCTTTTCACCTACCCGATGAAAAACCGGGAAACCGGTGAAGTTGAAAGCGTGATCCAGTTTGTCCGGGATATCACCAGCCGCAAGCGCACAGAAGTCAAACTCCTCGAAATAAATGAGCAGCTGGAACAAAAAAACCTTATTGTCGAAAAGATGGCGGCCAAAGCGGAAGCGGCCAACTCCGCCAAAAGTGAATTTCTGGCCAACATGAGCCACGAAATCCGTACTCCCATGAACGGCATCATCGGCATGAGCCGGTTTTTACTGGACACGGAAATGACCCAGAAACAGCGCCATTATGCCGAAACCGTCCGTAGCTGCGGCGAATCCCTCCTCACCCTTCTCAACGATATTCTCGACTTTTCAAAGATTGAAGCGGGGAGACTCGATTTTGAAACTATCGACTTCGACCTGGGCGCTCTCCTGAATGAAGTTGGTGAAATAATATCTTTCAAAGTAAAAGAAAAAGGTCTGGAATTTTTTTCCAAGCCGGCCCCCGAGGTGCCCATACTTCTACAGGGCGACCCGAGCCGTCTACGCCAGATACTCACCAACCTGGCAGGTAACGCCGTCAAGTTCACCGACCATGGTCAGGTCAGCATTCATGTCAGCATGGAATCGGAAAACGCTGAAGATGTCCTGCTCCGCTTTTCCGTTCGGGATACCGGAATCGGCGTCCCGGAAGACAAGCAAAAGGTTCTGTTCCAGAAATTCAGCCAGGTTGACTCTTCAGTAACCCGCAAATTTGGCGGCACAGGTCTGGGGCTGGCCATTTCCAAACAACTGGCTGAAATGATGGGAGGGGAAATCGGCCTCAACTCCACAGCGGGCCAAGGTTCTGAGTTCTGGTTTACCGCCCGTTTCCTCAAACAACCCGAACAGAGCAAAATCCTGCCTCAGGCCGATCTGACAGGGGCGCACATTCTTTATGTGGATGACAATGCCACCAATCGCGAAATCTACCTTGCCATGCTAAAAAAATGGGGTGTCCGGGTGTCTGCCGCCGCGAACGCCAATAGAGCCTTACAAATGCTTTATGAGGCCCGCAGGAATAACGACCCTTACAGGGCGGCCCTTCTCGACATGCAAATGGCGGATATTTCCGGAGAACAACTTGGAAAAATCATCAAGGCCGATCCCGCTCTTGCGGGGACAAACCTGGTGATGATGACTTCCTGGGGACAGCGGGGCGACGCCAATCGATTGGAGGAAATCGGCTTTTCAGGCTACCTCATTAAGCCGGTTCGGCAGGAGGATCTTTTTGACAGCCTGTCAGCCATCCTGGCAAATGGAGCAAAAGATAACCCGAAGATCGTGACCCGTCACTCCGTGCGGGAATCTCGAAGGGACAAACTGCATATTCTGCTGGCCGAAGACAACCCCGTCAATCAGCAGGTAGCTCTCGGCATTCTTGGGAAACTGGGCTTAAAAGCGGATGCCGTCAACAATGGCAATGAAGTGCTCAAAGCGTGCGAAATAACGTCCTACGATCTGATTCTCATGGATGTAAATATGCCTGAGATAGATGGATTGGAGGCAACAAAGATAATTCGCGATCCACAGTCAGCAATCCACAACCCTGACATTCCCATTATTGCCATGACCGCCCACGCATTGCAGGAAGACCAGGGAAAATGCCTGGCGGCAGGCATGAATGATTATCTTTCAAAACCCGTCGACTTTCAGGACTTTGCGGCCATGATGGAAAAATGGCTGCCCCAGTAGACATCACTCATTCAGGTTCAGGAAACAGTCCCGAAGAGGCACAAATTATCCCGTCCTTCAGCCATTCAGATCCTTGACTTTGCGGCAGGCATATTCGGTCGAAAAGTCATCCTCGCAACGATATTTTTCCACGGCGAATCCTGCCCGCTCCAGCATCCCCGTCAATATCCAGCCAAAGGTGCTGTACTCATTGCGAATATGATTTTCGACATCGGCCCTGAATTTTTCCCCCGCGACCTTTTCAAACCCCTCAACCCATGCGTCAATCTTGGCGGCATAGTCTCCAGGATCAAACTGAAACACAATGTCATGGATATACAGCAACCCTCCCATTTTCACCATCCGATTGATTCTCAACAAGGCAACCTGTTTCCAGAAATCGGGCAGATGATGGAAGGCGACCTTGGTCATGACCAGATCCACCGCCTCGCCATCATGTTCATAGGTCAGAAAACCGGCGTTGGCAAATACGATGTTGTGAACATTTTCATCGAGTTTCTTTTTCGCTTTTTCAAGCATGACAGGTGAAATGTCGACCGCGTAAACCGTCTTGAACAGGTCTGCCGCAAGGACCGTCATGGCACCGGTGCCGCATCCGAGATCAATTACGGTCTTTTCCTCCGTCTTCCCAAGTTCAAGAAATTCCAGCATGCCCCGAAACTCCTTTTCAAAGTCGCGAAATTTCTGATGACGGTCGTCATACTTTTCAGCCTCCCGAACCTGGGAGTAATCAACACCGCAATGCTTGAACTCATCATAAAACCAGTTTTCCATATTTTCCCCTAATAGCGTTCAGGGATAATCAAGGGCCAGGTCTTGTTTAGATGTTTTTTGGTGGTCAACAATGGAAACCAAACCCATTGCTGGATTGAAGAGGAATGCTCCGGCTTCACGGGTTTTTTCGCTCAGCTATCATCGGACAATGGAAAATCCGATCCGCAGGGCCTCCGTTCGCTCCTGATAATTGAGCAGACTTTCCGCCAGGGCGTTGCTGTATTGGATTTGCAGATAAAGATCGAAATTATCGTTAACAAAATTTGAAATCGGATAGCTCAGGTCGACTTGAAACGAAAGGCCTTCTTCCGCAGGGCGGATACTGCTGGTCAAAAGGAAGCTTTCCGCCTTGCCAAACTTGGTTTCAAGTTCAAGATAACCCCGGTAATCCGGGAAATCCGCGTTGGTTTCATCGTCATTGTTAAAGTAGAACGAGAGTTTCGGGCTGAATTGAAAACCGAGCCTACTATGGGGATTATAATAGATAAAATACGGCTTCAAATAACCGTAATTAGTGCTGCGGGAAAACTCCATCCCCCGCCCGTTGGATTCATGCTGGAGCCCCGCCTGGAGGAAAAGCCCTTTCAACCAGTCTGGACGACTTTTGAAATTCTTCGACAAAAAGAATATTTCCGGCTTGTAACTGGTATCTTCAAAAGGAGCCGAATCGGACTCCAGATCCCAAAAAGAAGTTTGTGTGTAGCCGAGGTGAATCCCCTGGAGCCAGGAATATTTTTTTGACAACGTTCCTTTGGGATTAAAAGGACGATATTTAAAGCTTAACTGAAATTTGCTTTTCTCAGGTTCAGTGCCGACAAGAAAATAAATGGGCTCGTAAGCAGAGATGTTGGCAACATAGGGTTGATAAAGAGTGAAAAGATTCTCAAGGGTTGGATATTTCTCCGGAGGTTCCGTGCTTTCCGCGACAGGAGAATCATCGTCGTTTTTCTCAGGCAGGCGAACCGTTAAAACGTTTTTTGCCCCCTCATATCCAACCAGGGAGACCTCAAGTTTGCCGCCTTGGATTTCGGGAATTTTGAAAACATAGTCTTGTTTTGCAAAAGCTTTGGGGGCGATAATCTTTGTTTCCGGGTTGTTTGTTCCGACAGCGGCAACACTAAAGGTTTGTCCGTCTTCAGTCATCACCAGCAGTTCCAGTTGTTTGGGAAAGGGAAAATCAATCTCCCGTTTGTCCTCGTTTAATATGTAGAAACTCAGGTTGGCATACTCTCCAGCTATTTTATTCTGCTCGGGAAAAGAAATAAATGAGATGGGTTCATTAGCGTAAACCTCTGAAACGGTGACAGATAAGCAAAAAAAACAAACCATTCTGCAAAGACAGAAAAAATTTTTCGTTTTTAAAAATGACATCGCATTGGCCCAAATAGAATTTTTCACCTCAGTCACAGTAACCATTTCAGACGGAAGAATCCCAACATCTTTGTAATTATTCAGCTTGTTGTTGGCACAAGGCCTCGTGTCTTACTGACCACTCTTCATTTGATCGGCAGCACACTGTCTGACCGCAGGGTCCGGATCATTCAGACTCTGCCCTAATGCCTGCACTGCCAGCTCGTCGCTGCTTGTCCCCAGCAGCTGGCAGAGCCATAATCTTCTCTGCGTTTGTGGGCTCTCCCTGAAATATTCGGCAAAGGCTTCAACCATGGCGGGGACTGCCGCCGTACCAAGGCGCTGCAATCCGGCCATTGCCGCCTCCCGGGCTTCGGGCGATTCCTCGGGCTGCAGCGCGGACAAAAGCGCTTCGATGGCACGAGGATCATTCATTCCGGCAAGGGCGATGATCGCCGCATCACGGGTATCGGCCCGCCACACAGCCCGCAGCAGAGCAGGTGTGGCGGATTGGTCGCCAATATCGCCCAAGGCCTGGGCCGACATTTCCCTGCCCAGCCAATCGTCATCAATTTTATTCAGGGTTTCCAGCAATACGGGCACGGCCCTGGGGTCGCGGGAAGCCCCCAATCCTGGGATGATCCATGCCCACAGGCCGGTGCGCTCCTTCATGTCTCTTCTGAGGGCCTCAATAAGCAAAGGAACCCCTCGGGGGTCCGCCAGCTCACAAAGGGTCTTGATCCCCTCCGTTCGTTCTTCACGAATATCCGAACCTGCCCGCGAAAGGGCCTTTTTGAAACGGCACTCTTTTTGGCATTGGGCCCTGATCACCTCAAAACCGACAGCAGCCATCTGGTTTTGCCGTTGGCAGTCCTGCAGGCACGAAACCATCTCCGTATCAATTTCCAGAAGAGAAGACTTGGTTTCACTATTTGTTTTCGATACCCGAGATGTCTCGCCAACTCCCTGCACAGTCAGTTGTGCAGAACCTCCTTCTGCAAAAGGGATTTTTGTCGCCGAAACCACGAGCATCATGACACTGATAAAAAAAACAATTTTGGGTATTGGCACTTTATCCTCCCAGGTCTTCTCAGGAATTACAAAGATTTCCAAAAATATCCATAATTAATCTGAAAAGTGTTCCATGTTTTTGTTGCACACGCTGTTACTTTCCCATAAACCAAAGATAGTTCCCATATTTTTTCAAAAACCTAAAGTCCAAAAAGCAGATTACCGGTCAAAAGGGCAAATCCTGTCAAGCCATCTTATCTTAAAATAAATTTTAAGAATTATTTACTTTTTTTTCACAGCAGGCCCCTCAAACAGTTCAAAAGCAACAACCCCCTGAAAAGGTCACCTTTCAGGGGGTTGTTATCATTATTAATCCGCGCTCACTGTTTTTTTATTAATTTGGGAGGTATTGCCAGGTTGCCCATACCTCTTTTGTAAAACACATAATATTCCGTATATGTTTTCTTTTCTACGGCAACGACTTCAGCCTCCTTGACAGGATGATTGTAAGCACCTTGGCCTCCAAGGAAATCTTTAACATCGTCAGGATCGGTGGCCTTTTTCCATCCCCATCCGCCAGCCGTTTTTGCAGTATTGTCTGAACGGTAAAAAATAATGAATTCGATATAGCTGCCTTTATTGACTGCAGTAATCTCAGCTTCCTTTATCTTTTGCTGATAAGGCGCCTTGCTGTTCAGGAAATTCATTACGTCGTCAGGGTCTGTGGCCTTTTTCCATCCCCAGGCATGAGCCTGAGCGGCTGAAAGACAAAAGACAAGCCCCATAGCCAGTGCAAATATGAATCTGTACATTTCTCCCTCCTGTTATGAAAATGCCGAGCCGTTTTGAAGGATGGGAATATTATGGCGGATTTTCCGCCTATCAAAACGCCCAACTCACCCCATTTGAAAAAACAACATTGTTAATCGATAATGTTACCCTGCCAAATCATTTTGCCCTACAAAAAAATTTAATAATCATTAACTTTTTCCGCTTTGGTTCCCTAAACTTTTCAAAAACAATAAAGTACTGAAGGAGATTATTTATCAGGGCGTTGCCATCATTAGTCATCCGTACTCATTGCTCTAGATTAATCCGGGGGATGTCTTATACTACCCCTGAGGATCCTGCTGAAACTTCTACGGCAAACAGAGGTGATGAAAAATGCGTGACGATCTCGACCTGAATTTTTTCAAGAAAAGTCTGGAGGAACGCCTTTCCGCCATCCGATCGGGACTCGAGGCGAAGCGGGTGGCAGGAACTCCGGTCGAACTTGACCAGAGCAAGGTTGGCCGCCTTTCGCGCATGGATGCCATGCAGCAACAGGCCATGGCCCAGGCAACCACCCGGCGTAACGAACTGGAACAGGAGCGAATCCAGATGGCGCTCAAACGCCTTGAATCAGGTGATTACGGTTATTGCGTCAAATGTGAGGAAGAAATCGCCGAGGCGCGCCTCCGGGTCGATCCCGCCACCCTTGTCTGCATTGATTGCGCCCGGGCCGTGGAAAAAAAGTAGTGACCATTGCGATGGAGTTCCGGGAGGAAGATTTCAAAATTTGGGTATGGTGTCCATATAATTTTCGTAATGGATAAAAAAAGTGACGTGATCATAATCAACATCCATTGACTCTGATTATTATCCTTTTCGTTCTTTTCGCCCTCATCGTGACCATGGTAATCATCATGATGATGCCCCCCTCGGATCCCAACCGGGGAATTAGACCATGCGCTCTCTGGCTCTTCGCATTCTATCAAAAACCGGTGCAGCAACATCCTCGGGAAACCCTTCAGGCAGATTGGCCCCTACGTTTTCGATAACATGATCCACGTCTGCAAATACCCTTTCAATAATCCGGTTCATTGCGTTTTCCGGAAAATTGCATGCTCTTGCCGTTGCCAGCCAGTGCCGCCGGGAGATCTCTTCCCAACGGTAGTGGCGGTTTTTTCCTTTTACCGACATGGCCATGCTGATTCTTTTCTGGTTTAATTGCTTTCTTGCGACCAGGGGGTAGGCCGATATGACATCATACGCCGGGGTGAGATGAAATTCCCCGCCCGGCAATAAGAATATGCTGAAGTTCTTGGCGTGGCCATCAATAGCCCCCATTACCCAGAAAAGAAACACCTGGGCCATGAATGTATTGCGGTCCTCAAGGCTTTTGTTGGAACCGATCAGCAACTCCATGACCTGCTCAATGCCGGGACCGCCATCCGATTCATACTTCAGGGCTGGCGGTGTATTCAGCGCCTGGCACATATCCTCCTGCGGCAGACGTATCAGCCAGGATTCGTCGGTTGACCAACGTCGATCAAATCGCTCCACGACCAAAGCTTTGGTCCCTTCGAATGACATCATTTCCGCTTTTGCGACGGGAAGACCATAGGCTTTTAGAATTGCGTAGCAAAGCCATTCGTTTTCAACGCTGTCACGCAGGTCCATGTTGCTGTGTTCTATGTGCCCAATCGGAAGTTTGAAAATATGGCTTGTCGGGGTTGTCCCAAGCGGGAGGTGCCAGGCACCCCCCAGTTTCAAAAAGGCTGTCTTTTCCTGTGCACCGGCGACTGAAATTCTGAACTCCTTTTCCTTCCTCATGCCTAAAGGCAGGGAGCGGTAATTCTTCAACGTTTCAGCTATCGCAGCATCATTGAGAGGCTCGGCTTTAATACTTTTCACATCGATTTGGAGATCTTCCGGAAAAAGCTGCAGTGCTCCAACGCAATCCCTTCCCACATGCCACAATAAATCAAACCCTCTGGTGGATCCGGCCCCAAATTCTTTTTGAATACGGTTTCTGATCGGCTGACTGTCAGGAAGAAGGTTGTCAAAAAAGTTTTCGACGACATCTCCCGCGTAAGTTTGATCTGTAAGAGGCATGGAAAGCGAAACAGGGCGCCCCGATTTGCTGGTCAGCCAGCTTGAATCATAATGAAAGTTCAGCTTACCACTGGGTCGCCGGGAAAGAAGGCCAACCTTCTCGCCATTCATATATACGAACAGTTCTGCCCCTTGACGTTTGCGGCCCATTTACCAATTGTCCCCTTCTGTCAGGCTTGCCGTTTTTTCACGAGGTCTGACGATCATTTCCATGTCCAGTGCAGCCAACAGGCGAAACAGGGTATCAATACGGGCATTCGATTCACCCCTCTCGATTCGGGAAACCATAGCCTGCGTGAGCCCGACAAGGTTTCCGGCCTGATATTGATTCAGGCCTTTTTTGTTTCTGGCGGATTTCAGTATTTGCCCCAGAACTTTTTGCGAAGTGACTTTCTGCATTATATCGATCTCCATTTCCACTTCCCTTTTATATCGAATTAAACATAAAGGCAAAATATACCTGATAAGGCATAATGTCAACATATATCTAAAAAGATATAAACCGCTTTATTCCTTATTAGATATAAAGTTTTGAGTTGGCGTATTTTGAGAAAAGAATGAACTGGAAGCGACTTGTTTTTCAGGGGTTGTAAGAATCCTGCTATCTACCTCAAATCAAAGCTGCTCAAACAATCCGAAACAACTTCCAATACAATAATACTTTTGACTAGTTTTTCCCATCGAGGTAAATTAGAGGCATCTAAATTTGGTGGTTTCTCTGGCTGAAATTGGTCCAACATAATTCCGAACCGTTATTATGTTGCATGCAATATGATCCCACCGTATGCAAGGCGGTCAGGGCGCCCGTCTTCAAACCATTGAAAAAAGGATTGGTTTTTTATTTTTTCCCTTCATGATTTATTCAACCTCTTCAGGGTAATATTTTTTCATACACGATGGGCAAATTGTGTGACTAAAATCGACCCCGGAATGACTATGTATGTAAGATTCTATTTGTTCGAAGTAGCCATCATCATTTCGTATTTTTTTACAATAAGAGCAGATTGGCAAAATACCTCTTAATATCTTAATTTCATCAAGAGTTGCCTGTAGTTTTGCTATTAATTGCTCACGTTCTTTGGATGATTCTTCTAAAATAACAACATTTTCATTTAGTTGGAGGGCCATTCCTTTAAAAACCTCAACAGCCCTCGCCATTTCACCAATTTCGTTTTGATAATCTTGTTTCGGAACCTGGACGCTTAAATCCTTTTCAGCCAACCGAAGTATAGATGATGTGACCTGCGAAATAGGCTTAATTATACGATAATTAACAAAAAGAAAAATAAGCAAAATTAAAAGCAATGACCCAGCGCTGCTAGAAACTCGGAGGATTATTTGCCTTCGGCTTTCTCTCAATTTGTTCTCCGAATAATTCTTTGTGACTGCCACAATATTTTCCATGAAAGTGGCAATCTGGAGAAGAGCTTTGACACCGTGATTTAGAAACACAGGCTGAGAATACGGATAAGGCCCCCCTTCCAGAGCCAGAGGATAAATAATATTTCTGAAAGGGAGATAGTCATCGTAATAGGATTTTTTCAATGCTTCGAATGCTTGCGGGATTTGTGAATCTGCCAATGGTTGGCAAAGATAACTAAGGTTTCGAAAATGCCCCTCAGTTCTAATTTGGAGGTCTTTAATTTTATTTGCGGATTTAGGACTAAGCGGAACTGCTGACAACATTGTTGCCGAAAGGATTGACATCTCGGGTCCAGCGGTATTTCGCAAGGCCAATGTTTCGTACTTCAATGAGGAATATCGACTAATGATCCCGTCAGCGTCACTGATTTCGTTGGAAATAGAAACGAGAAGCGATTCAATGCGGTGGATGTAAGCCGTCATCATGGAAAACCAAGTCTCTGGCAATGCCTGCCTTCGCTCAGCTTTGGGGAGCTCCAGCCCTGGAGCTGTTTCTTTCCTGAGTTTTACAACTTCCGGCACAAACTGATTGATCTGGTCAATAGCGTTTCTAATGATGTCAGTTTGCTGGACTTCACTCAGTTTGGCGAGAGCATTTGCTAGTGCCTTATCACCCTCGGCACGACGATCAAGAATGAATTGTCTGTTTTCTTCCATTCCTTCAACGGGGCCGGCATCATTGAGCACAACGTTGACTCTGCCCCTCTCAAAGCCATAGTTCCCAACGGCGGTGTATAAATCATCACTGACATCGTTCAGAAAAAAAACACGTTTGGCTTGCTGATAATCTTTTATCGAGCTACGCAGGTTTGGGATAAACGAAACAAGATGAAGAAAGAGAATTGCAAACAAGGCAAACGAAATAATTGTTTTGACGTGAAAAATTTTTTTTGGAAAGAATCCCGATATGCCTTTTAACATCTTTTTTGCCCCCGTGAATTCATATTACCCTAAACCCTTAAATTCTCATTTCCCCAAAAGCGAGCTCTTTTGGTGCGTAAAATGCGAGCTTGTTTGGTTTTTTAAACACGTTCTTTCCGTATTCAGCAAGTGCCTGGAGTTTTTCGAAGCTCCAGGCAAAATCAATTTTACTCAAGTCCCAAAGTCGACGTTCGTAAATATCTCTCTCAACAAGCTCGTCGATAATTTCAATAATTATAATATTTGCTTTTTTTCCTGTTTTTCCTTTCAGAAACAACAACCCCCTGAAAAAACTTATCTTCCAAGGGGTTGTTACCAAGCACTTGTATACGCAAGCAAGTCTCTTTAAAACGGTATATCGTCATCAGGATTGAAGGGAGGCTCGGACGAGCCGTTGTAGGAACCACCGCCGGACTGGGGCGGTTCATCTGGCAGCGGAGGCTCATAGCTGCGCTGGTTATCGTCCTCACCGGCCCGGCCAAGCATCTGCATCTGGTCGAGGACAATCTCGGTGATATAGCGCTTGTTGCCGTCGCGGTCATCGTAGGAGCGGGTCTGGATCTTCCCTTCGGCATAGATCTGCTTCCCTTTTTTCAGGTATTTGCCGCAGATCTCGGCGAGATTGCGCCAGACCACAATATTGTGCCACTCGGTTCTTTCCTGCTGCTCGCCGTTGCGATCCTTGAAACGCTCGGACGTGGCCAGGGTGAAATTGGCCACGGGAGTCCCTGATGTGGTGTAACGAAGCTCCGGGTCCTTTCCTAATCTCCCCACGAGAATGACCTTGTTGACGGACATGAAAAAACCTCCTTAAAACTAAATGAATTTCAGAAATAAATCGGCATTTGCCAAAAGAAACAAGCCGTTGCAGAAGGGTGCTGTCAGCAGCAAAAACTTGAAAAGAATACTCTCAGCCGGCGATGAAGGCTAACCAAACACTCCAAACGGTTTGGACAACCTGAAGGCACATGGGCAGGATGCCGTGTGGAACCACAGTCTCTCAAAAAGGGACGAATATTTCCACAAAAATAAAACTGAAAAACTCCTGGAAGGGTATTTGATCTTAGGTCTGTTTTTTGTTACTTTCAAAAGGAAACTAATCCAACAGCCCACGGGAGTAGTTAGTAGTCTGGTGACGCTCGCGGTCTTCAAAACCGTTGGGGGGCGTATCCCGTCCCCGGTGAGTTCGATTCTCATCT
>JAFGRU010000044.1 GCA_016934985.1 Deltaproteobacteria bacterium | reverse complement strand
ATTACCTATTTTACTACAGAAGATGATGCTTTTGTTTATTTATTTCAGTATTTTAGGTTGTTTTTCTGTCTGCGAAAGTTGAGTTAAAATTAAAATTTCTGAAAAAATTTTAATTGTGAATGAAGGCTTTATTGCACTCCATTGCGGAGCCTGCATAAAGGCATCCCCGTGAACTGCCACCCCCATGGCAAAAATTCAATAGCTGCTTTACAGCAAATGAGAGTTTTCCAGATGGACATCCGGAAGCTGGAAAGAACTTCGGTAGTGGCGGATTTCAACGATGGTAATTTTAATGATACTGGCAATGGGGACACCGATAATCATGCCGACCACACCGTAGAGTTTGCCGCCCATGATGATGGCAATAATGACCCACAGAGGGTGCAGATCAGCAAATTTGGAAATTAGAACAGGGATCAGGATGAAGCTGTCGAGAATGATCTGAGCAATGATAAAGTAAACGATCACGATCCACCAGAACTGGCCGCCCATGCCGAGATCCACGAAAGCTACCAGGAATCCGGGAATCATGCCGATGATCGGACCGATATAGGGAATGAGATTGGTCACTCCGGCAAAAATACCGAGAAGAAGAGGGTAGCGGATATCGGTGAGGCTCAGGCCGAGGGTGACCACAATGCCGATGATCAGAGCCTCCAGGATGCGGCCGCGAATGAAATTGGCAAGCTGGTAGCTGACGGTGAAATAAAGATCGTGGGCGAGTTCAAAATAGCGGTTTGGAACTACGCTGAGACACGTTTTTGCCATACGGCGGCCATCGCGGAGAAAAAAGAAAGAGAACAGGGGCACCAGGATTATGAGGCTGCCGAAGCGGAGGGCGGATTTTGGGGTTTCGAGGAGAATTTGTGCAAAAAGACTCTCGGCAAAGGAACGGACTTTGGTTGAAATCTGGTAATGCTCAACAAAGGGAAAGTGCTTCTGGACATTGGCTTGAAATTCGTTGACGAATTCCATGCCCCTGGAAAGATAGCGGGGGAAATCAGATTTTAACGACAAAAAGGTGACTTGCAGGTGAGGAATCAGCCAGATGGCCAGCAGAGCCAGGAGACCTGCCAGAAAAAGGAAAATAACCAGGATGCTGGCGGTGCGTGGAACGTTTTCCCCCTCCAGGAAGCTGACCAGCGGCTCCACCAGAAAAGCCAGAATCAGGCTTAACAGGATGGGCAGAAAAAGGCCGCCGGTGGCCGTCCTGATCCAGGCCGTTATTGTCGAAATGGACGAGAACATGGTCAGGCCGGTGGCCAGAGAAAGAGTGAAAACCAGGAACAGAACCAGGAACTGTTTCTGGGTGATATTCCGGCGGTGGTTGTTTTCGGCCATGCTTATTCCTCCTGGCCGGCTGTTGAAGAAGCCCGCTCCGGGGAGTTTTTGGGCATCCGCAACTCGCGGGACACCGCAACCAGGCGTTCACTGACGACCTTGGCCAGACCAATAAGAATACGATTTGCCGACATCGGTTTTTTTTGGGCGATTTCCTGAAGGTCGGAACGGAAAAAACTGACGAGCTCTGTCGGCTCAAGGGTGCGTGCCGAAGCAATCCGGGGGATAGCAGCCGTCAGGGTGGTTTCGCCGAAAAAATCCCCGGGGCCGAGAAGAGCGAGCTCCTCCTCGCCATGATCCGTTTGGCGGTCGAATATCGACACTCTGCCGGAGCGGATAATGAACATCCCCGAGCCGGGATCGCCCTCTTCGAAAATAGTCTCCTGGGACCGGTAGTGACGGACGTGGACCAGGGTTTCGAGAAGGATCAGGTCTTTTTTACTGGCTTCACAGAAAACCGGTACCGTGCCAAGAAAAGCAGCAAGACTTTCTTCCGCCGGATTCTTTCTGAAAATATTGCTCCACATTGGGTGCATGGAGTTCCGCTCCTTGAGGTATCTTCCTGTTTAATCGAAAGCCTGACAAAAACCAGGATAAATCCCGGCGGCTGAATCGTATCAATAGAGATTGTGACGAAGGATGAATAATGGGGATTATAACAAGAAGTTGTCATAAATACAGGAAAAACTTGTATTTATGAATCAGGGGTTGACTCTCGGTGGCGGCGATTGAAAGTCGCGAAGTCAACGGGGGATAGGGGAAACGAAATAGGTGAAAAGCGCCAAAGGGAAGAACCGGTCTCCCCTTTGGCTTTAGTCGCTTGTAAGTTCCAGAAAATAACGATGGATGCGGTTGTCTTTGGTCAGTTCCGGGTGAAAGGTCACGGCAAGAATATTCCCTTCTTGAACCATGACCGGCTCGCCCGCGCTGGACATAAGAATTTCCACACCGTTTCGAACCGCAGAGATCTTGGGTGCGCGGATAAAAACCGCCGGGAAGGTTGGCGCCCCCGCCAGCATCGGAGTGTTGATATCGGTTACAAAGGAATCGACCTGGCGCCCATAGGCGTTGCGTTTGGCCGCTATATTCATGAGACCGAGGGGTTGAACCCGGGGGTCATCCACATCCTTGGCCACCAGGATGGCTCCGGCACAAGTCCCCATGACGGGATGGCGGCGGCTGAACTCACGCAAAGGTTCGTAGAAGCCGTACTTGACCATGAGCTTGGTCAGGGTGGTACTCTCTCCTCCGGGGATGATGAGGGCGTCGCACTCTTCAAGCTGTTGTGGTTTTTTAATGGCCAGGGTTTCAACGCCGAGGGTCTCCAACATGGCCATATGTTTGGCAAAATCGCCCTGAAGCGCCAGGACGCCGATCTTGCGCGCCATGCTTACCAGCCCCGTTTCGCCAGCTGCTCTTCTTCGGGCAGGTCCTTCATTTCGATGCCGACCATAGCTTCACCGAGGTTGGTGGAGACGCGCAACAGAACTTCGGGGTCCTCGTAATGGGTGACCGACTCAACAATCGCTTTTGCTCGTGGCAGAGGATCGGCGGACTTGAAGATGCCGGAACCGACGAAGACCGCTTCGGCTCCGAGCTGCATCATGAGGGAGGCATCGGCGGGCGTGGCAATGCCGCCGGCGGCGAAGTTGGGAACCGGGAGCCTGCCGAGCTTGGCCGTCAGTTTTACCAGTTCATAGGGCGCGCCCAGGTTTTTGGCGAAGCTCATCATTTCATCTTCCCGAAGAGTGGTCAGGCGGCGGATATCTCCCATAACCTGGCGCATGTGACGCACGGCCTCAACAACGTTGCCGGTACCCGCTTCGCCCTTGGTGCGGATCATGGCGGCGCCTTCCCCGATGCGCCGCAGGGCTTCGCCCAGGTCGCGGCAACCACAGACAAAGGGGGCTTTGAACTGATGCTTGTCAATATGATTGGCTTCATCGGCCGGGGTCAGGACCTCGCTTTCGTCGATGAAGTCGATTTTCATATGTTCCAGAATCTGCGCTTCGGCAAAATGGCCGATGCGGCATTTAGCCATGACCGGAATGGAAACGCACTCCTGAATGGCGGCAATCATGGCCGGGTCGGACATGCGGGATACGCCCCCTGCCTGGCGGATATCAGCCGGAATGCGTTCCAGAGCCATGACAGCCACAGCCCCCGCATCCTCGGCGATTTTTGCCTGGTCGGCATTGGTGACATCCATGATAACCCCGCCTTTGAGCATTTCAGCGAGGCCGACTTTTGTTTCGAACGTTGCTTTTTCCATGTTTTACATCCTTCTGAAAACCCAAAATGGATTTTTAATGTATTAGAATATTGGCAGTAATCAACAACTTTAAGAGATTTTTACCGCCATGTCAAACCAGGAAACACCCTGTTAAGGGAAAGATCCCTTTTGCATGTAATCCTTTTATAAAGAGGGGTAAAAGAGGCAATATTTTCAGTAACTTTACCATAGCATAATTGGTTATTAATATGGGATTTTTGCTGATTTTGGTGCAAAGAGCTGTTCAGGGACATAAGTAGTTGGGTAACATAAGAGGTAAAAAATATTTGTTGCCTATTACAGGGAGACAAACAGATGGATAATCGTTCTCGTAGTCGGCAGGCGTTGGAGTCGGGTTTGTTGGCAAAAAATCTGGAGCTGGTACTGGAGGCTTTTCGTCGCTGCACCTTTTGTCCCCGTCGATGCGGGGTCGACAGGCTTTCCGGCGAAATGGGCATGTGCAAAGTCGGTAGAAGCGCCGTAGTAGCCAGTTACGGCCCTCATTTCGGGGAGGAAGAGCCGCTGGTGGGAGTAGGCGGATCGGGAAATATATTTTTTTCAGGCTGCAACCTGTTGTGCAGTTTCTGCCAGAATTTCGATATCAGTCATCAGGTTGTCGGTGAAATGGTGAGCGCCTCCCGCCTGGCGAAGATGATGCTGTCTTTGCAGGCGATGGGCTGTCACAATATCAATGTTGTCACCCCCTCCCATGTCGTTCCCCAGATATTGGAAGCCCTTGTGCGGGCTTTGGAAAAGGGTCTTAACCTGCCGATTGTTTATAATACCAGCGGTTATGACAGTGTCGAAACCTTGAAGTTGCTGGACGGCATTGTCGATATCTACATGCCCGATTTCAAGTTCTGGGATAATGAGGTTGCGTGGCGAACCTGCCGCGCAAAGGATTACCGTGAGCGGGCTTGCGAGGTCTTGAAGGAGATGCACCGTCAGGTCGGTGACCTGGTCATGGATGAAAGTGGATTAGCGGTCAGCGGACTTTTGGTACGGCACCTGGTCTTACCTAACGCTCTGGCGGGAACTTCGGAGGTTATGGATTTCCTGGCGAGAGAGGTTTCTCCCGACACTTACGTCAATGTCATGGATCAATACCGCCCCTGCGGCATGATTCCTGAGGGTGGGGACCTGGACCGGACCATAACCCGCGAGGAATACGAACAGGCCATGCGGGCGGCGCGGGAGGCTGGCATTCATCGTTTTGACCGGCCGCGAAGGTATTCCCTTTTTTAAATGGGGAAAAAAGACCAAAGCCTAAATTGCAGAAATATCAATTCTTTCAATTCACGATAAATACAACGTTAAAAAGGCCCAGCATAAAAGTGGTGGGCCTTTTTAACGTTCTTTATTTTCAACAATACACCTTTCAGAGATACAAATTCTCGGAAGTTGAATTTTTTCTGATCCTGGATTATCTAAGGATAAATTGAACACCGTTTTTTGATCACTCCGTGCCCCTCCGCTTAATCAGTACCGCACTCATATTTTCCTGACTCTGCACCGAATAAATCGCCTTGATTTCATCTTCCGAACAGGAAAACAGGATTTTGATTTCCGAGTCCCGCTTTTCCATATCGACAATACAGATAATGCCTTCGACCTTTTTTGAACCAGAGCTTCCCACCCAGACGTCGATTCCGCCGCCGTCAGCCGCGGATGTTCCCTTCAGAAAACCGTAATCAACGGGGTGGATATAGCCCGGATAGTCGGGATGAGGTGTGCCTTTTGGGCGGTCGATGACAATTTCGCTGGTCTCCACCAGTGTTTGGAGGTGGCGCCAGAAGTTTTCGCTGATTTGTAAATTATCCATGGGCTCAAGAAGTTAACGGTTAACGGGTCAACTCCATCAGCTTTATCCCTTTTTCCCGTTGCCCATGGCCCAGCCTTCTCCATTGGGGCCGCAGGTCAGAACCATCGGGCCTGATTTTGTCATGGCAATAGTATGCTCGAAGTGGGCACTTGGTTTTCTGTCGCGGGTGACGATGGTCCAATGATCCGAAAGGGTCTCGATCTCCTTGGTCCCGACATTAATCATCGGCTCAATGGCTATGACAAGGCCCGGTTTGATGCGAAAGTCAGATACCTGCTCGGAGAAATAATTCGGCACCTGGGGTTTTTCCCACAGGCTGCGGCCGATGCCGTGACCTACCAGTTCCCTGACAACGGAAAAACCGGCGTGTTCAGCAACCTTTTGGATCTTTTTGCCGATAAATTTCCAGCGGCTATTTTCACCCAGCAGTTCAATGGCCTTGCGCAGACACTCCTCGGTGATTTGAAGAAGTTTTTGTTTCTCAGCATCGATCTCCCCCACGGGGTAGGTGACGGCCGCGTCGGCGCACCAGCCGTTAAGCCGGATGCCGATATCAAGGCTGACAATATCACCGTTTTTTAGCTGACGTTTTGAAGGGATGCCGTGAACGATCTCTTCGTTAACGGAGATGCAGGTTGCAGCGGGAAAGGGCACGGTGCCGGGAACGCCCTTGAACAGGGGTTCGGCTTTATTGAATTGGATAAATTCCTCAACGGCCTGGTTGATGTCATGGGTCGTGACACCTGCCTCGACCATTTCTGCTGCAACCTGGTGGGTTTCCCAGAGAAGCAGGCCCGCCTGCCGGATGAGCTGGATCTCTTTGTCTGATTTTAATTTCATGATAAGCCGGTTTGATTGGGTGAAGGTTTAAGTAAATTTAAGGAAGGTTAGAACTTTCAGGACCAAGCTTCAAGAAAAATCGTTTGTGAGTTATGGGGGAGAAAATTCCTGATGAAAGAAAGGCAGGGTTTGGTTTTTGACGATGCCCGCCTCAGGAGATATGCTCTACTCATGGGGGAAAAACCTGAAAAACTGTCCCACAGCAGTCAATTTCAGGGTTTTTTTACGTTGCTTTGCTGGTAAGAGTTTTCGAAAAAGACGGCCGGGGGACCGAATTCTTAAAGGAGGATACAGGGTGGCTAAGGAAATGCCGGAGGTCGTCAGGAAAAACCCCAACCTCATTGTGGTTGACGGGCTCTGTCATCTGTGCTGCGCGTGGATGAGTTTTGTCCTGAAGCGTGATTCGGAGAGGCGCTTCAAGTTCACCTTTTTTCAGGCGGAGAGCGGCGCTGAAATTCTCCAATGGCTTGCAGCCCCACATTTGGCCGATGAAACCCTCATCTATATTCAAAAGGGGCGGCCTTATTATCGCTCCGCTGCGTTTTTAAAAATCATTATTTCCCTGGGCAAAGGGTGGTATTTACTGGCAATCGGCTTTTTGCTGCCCCAAGGCATAAGGGACTGGCTGTATGACCGGTTTGCCGAAAGGCGTTATGGGTTGTTCGGCAAGCGGCAGACATGCCCGGCACCCGATGGCGATTTCAAGAACCGTCTGGTTTGAAAACTCGGACCAGCTTCAGTTGCCAGTGGTAAAAAAATAAGGGGGGTTGGTGTCCCCCCCCTGTCCTGATTTAGGACATAATCATGAATTGGTTTACATTTGGAAATATAATATAAAAAATAAAATTTTGAAATAATTTAGAGGTTTTTTATAATTTTTTTCAAAATCAGAACGCTTATTCAGGGAGCAACCCAGGTTGGCAGCCCAAAATAACGAAGGCCGCTCGTCCGCCGGTTTAAACCTGAATGGCAGCGCGTTTGAGGATGCGTTTCTGGTGACTGATCTGGCGCCGGACTTTCTTGAGGGCGTCATGATCCCCTGCGGCAATTACTTCATCCCTTTTCTTCTTCAGGTCTCTGATTTTGGCCTTGATACCGGTTTTATCGATATCGACAACCACGGTCTGTTTGTGCATTTCAATGCCGAGGGCTTTACAGAGGGCTTCAAGGAGGTGTTCCTTGTTCAGCTGGGTGTAGCCCTGGAGGGCTTCGTGTTCTTGCTCTTTAGCAATCTCACGTAGTTGGGCCACGGTTTTGTGTTTGAGTTCATCATAGGTGTAGGACATGCGGTAATTTCTCCTTTCCAGAAAAAGTAGTTAAAAAACCAGCCGGTTGATGTTCTGGTTCTGCAACTGGGGTAATCCGAACCCCAGGGACCTGTCGGAAAAAAAGAACGGGCCGCTCCCGTTAAAAAAAATTGTTGTCTCTTATGGTTATTTAATATCTCCCTTGAATTTTCTTGGTAATTGTTAGTTGAGCATTCCCTATAACAGGGCCTGATCTATGTCCGCAATAATATCCTCGGCGTTTTCGATCCCTACGGCAAGGCGCACAAGGCCGTCCTTGATTCCCTGCTCCAGACGTGCTTCACGGGTGTAGTCGTAATAACTGATAGTTGCCGGATGAGTTATCAGCGATTCCACACCGCCAAGGCTTGGCCCGATACTCAACATCTTCAAGCGGCTGAGGAATTCCAGGGCATAGGAGATGTTTTCCTCAACCTCGAAAGTTATAACCCCGCCGAAACCCTTCATCTGCCGTTGAGCCACATCATAATGGGGGTGGCTCGGCAGGCCGGGATAGTAAACCCGTTTGATCTTGGGGTGGTTTTCCAGGTGCTTGGCGACGGTCATGGCGGTTTCGTTGTGGCGCAGCATGCGGAGTTCGAAGGTTTTAAGGCCGCGCAACAGGAGATAGGAACAGTGGGGGTCGATGACGCCGCCGGTGACCTTGAGATAGTCGCGAATCGGTTGAGTCAGCTCCTTTTTGCCGAGGACCACGCCGCTCAACAGGTCATTGTGGCCGCCGAGATATTTGGTGGCGCTGTGAATGACCAGATCGATACCGAATTCCAGCGGCTTCTGGTTGAAAGGTGTGGCAAAGGTGCTGTCAGAAATGATGAGGATGTCTTTGCCTTTGAAAATGCCGACCAGGCGGTCCAAGTCCATGATGTTGAGATAGGGGTTGGTCGGGGATTCGGAGAAGAAGACCTTGGTGTTGGGGCGGATAGCGTTTTCGATGGCTTCGTAATCGCACATCTTGACGATGGTGCAGTCGATATTGAAGCGGAAAAGGTATTTTTTGCAGAAATCGAGGGTTCGCTTGTAGGCGTCATCGGTGATGATAATGTGGTCACCGGAATTGAGCAGAGAAAACAGGGTCGTGGTTATGGCGCTCATCCCCGATGAAAAGAGGACCGCGTCTTCGGTTTCTTCCAGGGCGGCAAGTTTCTCTTCCGCCGCAAACTGGGTCGGGTGGCCGTAGCGGCTGTATTCATAGCGGCCCGCGACACCTTCGGCCAGCTTTTCGATTTCTTCGGTGTTTTTAAAAATGAAGGTGGAGCATTGGACGATAGGGGTGGTTATGGAACCGAATTGGTTATTGCGAATTTCCCCGGAATGAACGGCGCGGGTGGAAAACCCTTTATCTGAAAAACCCTTACTTGAAAATCCCCTTTTCTCTTCCTTCATCAGTTTCTCCTTTAGTGGCGGAAAAGCCATTACTGGTAACCAGTACTTTCCCGCCGAATTTCATTTTCCCAGATCCAGATCCTATGTCAGGACAAAAGCAGGGCTTACAAGCAGTCCAGTGAAAGTTCCTGCCTGACCGGAATGAATGATTCTATACCGGAGCGCTGATAAAATAAAGGGGGTTAAGCTGTTTTTTCCCAGGAAGAGGGCACCAACATTCAAGTCCAGCGTTCATAGCGGATTATTTTTTCGAGGGTCAGGCGGTCTTTGGACTCAATGGAGGGGTCGCGCGGATAGCCCAGGGGCAGTAGACTGACTACGGGTACTTCCGGTGGGATGTTGAGAAGCTTTTTAACCTCCTCGGCATGGAATGCACCGATCCAGCAGGTTCCCAGGCCCTCCGCCGTGGCGCAAAGGGTAATATGGTCAATGGCGATGGCCAGGTCGATGGGGTAGCAGCGCTGGCCGCAGGTCATAACATGTTCGTTTGTTTCAGCGCAGCAGACCACGACCACGGGTGCTTCGGCCACTTGTTTCTGGCCTTTGGCAGCTTCCGCCAGCCTTTGCCGCATGGCCGGGTCGCGTACAACGACGAAACGCCATTCCTGAAAATTGCGCGCCGACGGGGCGAGGCGGGCGGCTTCGAGGATGCGGAGCAAGATTTCGTCAGCGACCTCTTTGTCGAGGAAAGAACGGACACTTTTGCGGGCGGCTATGGTTTCGTAGACATTCATCGGCATTCTCCTGGGAATTTTCTTGTTGTCATTGCCCAGCCCCTTGGATGGTTTTATGCGGCCCCTGGAAAGGGCCGCACGAACCTCATGGAAGCAGAGGTATTGTCATCTAAACATGGTTGCGAAGCATCAACTCCAGCGGATGAGGGTTGAGGTAGTGCTGCCGGGCCAGGTAGGTTTCATGGTATTTGCGGACATAATGGTTGAGCAGGGTAACGGGAACGATGAGGGGGATGAGGCCCCGATGATAATCCTCGATAAGGGTTTTTAGTTCCGCCTTTTCATCGCTTGAGAGTTGTTTTTTGAAGTAGCCCATGACGTGCTCAAGAACATTGGTGTTTTTGCGGGTGGTAGCAATGAGTTTGAGGACTTCCATCATGGTAGTGACGTATTGATCGGCCAGTTCCCCGAGGGGCCGGTCCTTCCCGCCCGCAACCAGCGCACCCAGCTCTTTGAGGACTTTCGGCGAGTGGGCCATGAGAATCAGTTTGTGGTCAGCGTGAAAATCCATGAGCCCCTTCAGGCTGGGTCCCTGGCGGATAATATCCTGCCAGCGCTTGAAGACAAAAATCCTTTCAATAAAGTTCTCTTTCAGACCGGCATCGTGGAGACGTCCCTCATCTTCCACGGGAAGCAGAGGGAAACGCTCCATGAAAGCCCTGGCAAAAATGCCGACGCCGCTTTTTGCCGCGCCGCCATCTGGTTTATAAACCTTGACGCCGCGCATTCCCGAGCTGGGAGAGCGGCTTTTGAAAATAAAGCCGCACAAACCCAACTGCTCCAACCCGTCGAGTTTTTCCTTGCCCCATTCCTGCATTCTGGGGGTATGATCGATGCCGGTTTTTTGAGTCATCAGGCGGTGCTTTCCCTCGATATCCACCAGGCGCATGGCTTCGCGCGGGATGGAAAGGCCGCATTCCACTTCCGGGCAGACGGGGACAAACTCGACGAACCTGCCGAGCTGGTCGCGCAGGTAGCGGTCCAGCTTATGCTGCCCGTCGTAGCGCACCTTGTTGCCAAGCAGGCAGGAGCTGATTCCGATAAGGGGCGGGTTCTGAGCGCTCATGGTTATCCTCTGGTCTCGCAAGGGGGTTTTGTTTTAAAATGAACAACACTGTTTTCATTGTTGCGAACTGCTTGGTGGCAGCTCATTTCAAAGGGGGCATGAAACTTAGTATGGTAGCCAACCGTTGCAAACGAGATACGCCTTATTCGCTTCAGGATATCTATCAGAATAACATCAGGGCGGCGGGAATCCAGCCTGCGTCTAAAAAATAGATTTTATAAAGATGCCTTCCATGAGTGAAAATCAGCTCCAATTCAACCCCGCAAGCTACCCGGCTGCCAGCGGCGTTTATCTGATGCGCGGTGAGAAGGACCAGGTCCTTTACGTCGGGAAGGCCAACAACCTGCGAAAACGCCTGCGCAGCTACTTTTCGTCTGCCGGGGATGGCCGCCCCCATATCCGTTTTCTGGTCCAGCAGATAAGGCGCATCGAGACCATAGTCACGGACACCGAGAAAGAGGCCCTGCTGCTGGAAAACACACTGATCAAAAAGCACCGGCCGCGCTACAACATCCGCCTGCGAGACGACAAGACCTATGTTTCCCTGCGTATCGACTTCAATGAAGAATTCCCCTTTCTACAGATCGTCCGCCGGGTGAAAAAGGACGGAGCCACCTATTTCGGCCCCTTCAGTTCTTCCGGTGCGGTACGTGAGACCCTGAAAAAGATATATCGAATTTTCCCTCTGCGGCACTATCCCATGGAGCGCTGCCGCCGCAGGAGCCGGCCCTGCCTCTATTACCAGATCGGCCAGTGCAGTGCGCCCTGCCATGGAAAAATCAGCCGCGAGGACTATCTGAAACAGGTCAATGGCGCGATTTCCCTGCTGGCGGGAAAAGAGAAAGAGCTGATGGACACCCTCAAGGGGAAAATGCATGATGCGGCGGCGGCCATGCGTTTTGAGGAGGCAGCCCGTTTCCGGGATCAGATTCAGGCCCTTGAGTTGACTGCTGAGAAACAGAAGGTCAGTGACGCCAAAGGCATGGATCAGGATGTGATCGGTCTTCATCGTGAGGGCGGAAACGTAGAGATCACGGCTCTGTTCGTGCGTGGTGGAAGTCTGATCAGCCGCCGGGACTTCAACCTTGAATGGAGTCTGGAGGCGGAGGAGCTTCTCGCCTCTTTTCTACAGCAATACTATGGGGCGGAGGTCTTTATCCCCGACCGGATTCTCGTCAGTCTGCCCCCCGCCTCCCTTGAAACCATTGAGCTCTGGCTGTCTGAGCGCAAGGGACGGCAGGTGCGGATTATCGCCCCGGCCAGGGGACCTTCGAAGAAGATGGTAGAAATGGCGGAGCGCAATGCTTTGGAAAGTTGCCGGCAGCGGGAAAACCACCGGGAGGGCCGGGACAAGGTCCTTTACGAGATTCAGAAAAACCTGGGTTTGCGGAAGCTGCCCATGCGCATGGAATGTTATGATATTTCCAATGTCCAGGGCCGTTTCTCCGTTGGGAGCATGGCGGTTTTTTTACGGGGAGAAGCGGCTAAAAGGGAATATCGACGCTTTCGTATAAAAACCGTTGCCGGAGCTGATGATTTTGCCTCCCTTGCCGAAGTGTTGAGGCGTCGTTTAACAAGGGGCTTGAGTGAAGGGGTATTGCCTGACTTCGTGCTGATCGATGGTGGCCAGGGGCAGCTTTCAGGGGTTATGTCTGTATTAAAAGAACTCGGCCTGGAGAAAAAGATTGATATTGCCGGTCTGGCCAAAAGCCGGGTTAAAGCAGATGCGCAGGGAGATGTTGTCGAACGTTCTGAAGAACGTTTGTTTTTACCGGGAGAAAAGGAACCCGTCATTTTTGGTGAAGGCCTTCCCGCGCTTTTTATGCTGGAAAAACTGCGCAATGAAGCGCATCGTTTTGCCATAACCTACCACCGCAGTTTGAGGAGTCGGGCGGCCTTGGGTTCTTCCCTGGATGAGATACCCGGCATCGGGCCAAAACGAAAAAAAAGTTTGTTAAAGCATTTTGGCAGCATAACAAACATCCGCAAAGCGAGCCGGGAGGAATTGCGGTCCTGCCCGGGGCTTTCTCCAGGCATGGCGGAAGATGTATATGGTTATTTCCACTGAATGTGTTCATATGGGGATTCAATGCAGTTTTGAGAGGCGTTGATGACGTTGAAGGCCCGCATTGGAGATCAATGGAATCAACCATCGCCAGACTGGTGCTGGAGGTCTCTCCTTTGGGGCCGCGAGCCCGCCATACCGAGCAACATGCAATTTTTTTTAGTTAAGGGAATAAAATTAATTGAAATTTATAGAGATTCAGCTAATATTATATATTGGCTTTAAGAATTTGTCGCCAGCGGAGCATTTTTCCGGTGGAGGTGTTTGAGTTTTTTTCCCAGGGGAGAGGTTCTTATGAAAAATGTTGAAATCCGTGTTCAGGACCTGGTAGATAAACTGCGGATCAAGGATTATCGAATAACCCCCCAGCGCTTGGCAATTCTGAAAACGTTGGCGTCAACGAGGGCCCATCCCAGCGTGGAGCAGATATTTGATAAGGTCAAGGTTGACTTTCCCACCACCAGTATTGCGACAGTCTACAAGACCGTTTCTCTTTTAAAAGATATGGGGGAACTGATAGAGTTCAGCTTTGGTGAGGGGAGCAACCATTATGATGGCCGTAGTGCCGTTCCTCATCCCCATTTCATTTGTACCTCCTGCCGGAAAATCGAGGATATCGATGTGCCTGATCTGGAGATGATCACCGAAAAACTGGCAGAAAAGGAAAACTACCAGATTACCGCCTTCCAATTGAATTTTTATGGAAAATGTCCCGATTGCAATAGGTAAGTGAAAATCGCCGGGCATAAAGGCATCCTTAGTTCCTGGCCCTGAAGGGTTTTAAGTTCGGATTGAAAGGGGCACTTTTCTGAATGTGCCTTCTTTTTTAATTTTTGTCCGATAATTATTCCTTAAAAGGAGGGAGTGTTGAAATGAGTGAATTGAAAGGTTCACAAACCGAGAAGGACTTGAAAGAAGCGTTTGCTGGGGAATCCCAGGCTAACCGTAAATATCTGGCCTTTGCAAAGAAAGCTGAGCAGGAAGGTTACGTTCAGGTAGCTAAGCTTTTCCGGGCTGTTGCTGAGGCGGAGACCATCCATGCCCATGCTCACCTGCGTATCCTTCGAGGTGTCGGGTCGACGGAGGATAACCTTAAGGCTGCTTTGAGCGGAGAAGCGGAAGAATTTACCCAGATGTACCCGCGAATGATCAGGGCAGCGCAGGATGGCGGGTTTAGCGCAGCCTTGCGTTCGTTTAGCTTTGCCAATGAAGTGGAAAAGGTTCACCATGATCTCTTTGAGGGTGCTCTCAACAGTCTTGGCAACCAGGATACAGCCGATTATTATGTGTGCCAGGTCTGCGGACATACCCGGGCTGGTAAGACTGAAGAAGCCTGCCCTGTTTGCGGTGCTTTGCCGGAGACGTATTTGAAGGTGGATTGAAAACTTTGACTTTTTGCAATCAGGCACTAAATCAGACATTAGATAAAGCCCGCGGTCAGGCGGGCTTTTTACTTTTCTTTTCATCGTGTTTCTTTTAGAATTCAAAGCCTTGGTCAGCAATGATTCTTTCAACCTGAAGCCGTGGGTTGAAGGCGGGAAAAGAGGCTGAGTGCCTGGCCTTGAAAGGTCAATTTCTTGCCCTATTGCCCGGACATAACTCACGGATGCAGGTTAAAAACCTCAGGGATTATTCTATGAAAATCGGACTCATTGGGTGTCAGAATTCGGGGAAAACCACTATTTTCAATGCGTTGACCCGATCGGAAGCACAGGTCACGGACTTTTCCAATGCCAAGGCGGAACCTAATTTGGCAGTGATCGATGTGGAAGACGAGCGGGTTACCCGTCTTTCAGAAATGTACCAACCGCGCAAAACCATCTATGCGACCGTCGAGTTTATCGATTTTGTCGGGGTTGCCGGCGGGGCGGAAAAACAGGGGGCGTTTTCGCCTGAATTACTGCAGTTGGCGAAGAATACTGATGCCCTGGCTTTGGTGGTGCGCAATTTCAGCAATGAAATCATGGGCGCCCCTGGTCCGCTCGAGGATGTCGCACGAGTGGAGGAAGAGCTGGTCTTTTCCGATCTGATCGTGGTGGAAAATCGCCTGGAAAGAATCGAATGGGAGAATAAAAAAGGGAAAAAATCGAATCAGACCCTGGCCGAAGAGGCGCTGTTAGGGAAGATCCGTGGACAACTCAATGACAATCGGCCGATCCGCCGCATGGACCTGACGGAAGAGGAAGACAAACTGCTCAAAGGTTACCAGTTTCTCAGCCGCAAACCATTAATGGTGGTACTGAATTCCGAGGAGGAGAATTTCGGCCGCAATGCCGAGATCCTTGCACGGCTTCAGGAAAACCATACTGTGGTCGAGTTCGCGGGAAATTTTGAGATGGAACTGTCACGCATGACCTCGGACGAGGATATCCAGTTGTTTATGGAGGACCTGGGTGTCGAAGAGTCGGCCCGCAGCCTGTTAACCCGGACGGCTTATGAACTTCTGGGTTACATCAGTTTCTTCACCGTCGGAGCCGATGAGGTCCGGGCCTGGACTCTGCGTAATGGTGAGCCTGCCGTTGCTGCCGCCGGGACTATCCACTCTGATCTGGCCCGGGGGTTTATCCGCGCCGAGTGTTTCAATTATGCCGACCTGATGGCCTGCGGTTCGGAAAAAGGGGTCAAGGAAAAAGGCCTGCTGCGCCTTGAGGGGAAAGAATACCGGGTCAAGGATGGGGATATCCTTAATATTCGTTTCAACGTTTAGCTGCCAAATCCGGTTGCTTGGTCTGGTTCGGTGAATCCTTTTACAGGGTTTGCCCTGCAACCTCTGCTGATTTTGTCCTGAAAATTTCGTGATCTAAAAAGGCCAGAACCCGAGAACAGGCCTGGTGAGAACGGATTCTCGCTGGCTGTTGCTGAGGAGTGATTGGCCCCGCATTTTTTTCAGGGCCAGGGCCGCGCGTTTGCGGAGATGGACGTTTTTGCTTTTCAAGGCCTTTTTGAGGACCGGAATGGCTCTTTTGTCGCCGATCCAGCCGAGGGAGTTGGCAATATAGCTCTGGAAATTGGGGTCTGCGGAGGTTTTAAACTGTTCAATCAACGCCGGAACCGCATCCATATCACCCAAAAGTCCTAAAGCAATGACCGCGTCCTTCTGGGTGGGCTGGTCGTAGGAAATGGCGGGACCATGCTTCATGATAATGATGAGGCGTTCAAGTCGTTGCGGGTCTATTTCCGGCGGGGGTTCCTCACATTCCAGCTCAGTCACACGATTTTCCAGCTGATCCAGCTGGGAATCAACCCCCTTTTTGGGAAGAACACAAGCGGACAGGGAAAAAATGAGAATAAGTCCGAATGAAAAAATGTAAAGACGACAACGGCAGGGTAAAAACACGACTTACCTCCAACAAAAACAAGTCAGACTGTTGAAAAACGAAACCCGGAGTTTTCAAATGGGGCCGTTCGATATTGCTCGTGGCCCCACCGGTGTTGCACCTGTTTCGTTTTAAGTTTAAAAAATACACGCTTTTTATCTAAGAACAGAGTTCGATTTTCCCAGCATCCTGTTATTGCAACTCTAATTGATTTGACACTGGTTTATCCGTAAAAAGCCCTCTTAATCTAATATGATTTTGGTTGTTGATCAATCTTTGTTTTGTAAATATGAAAAAAAGCGGAGTCAAATTCGACTCCGCTGAAACATTAATCAAGTTGTAAATTTTTAAAATCTTTTTTCACGCTACCCCGCCGGGAAAAGCATTGCGCTGCAGGATTTTCCCCTGCAGGCCGATGGTTATTATTTCCAGGGGAATATTGCTTCCTGTGTCTTTTAATGCTTTTTTGATTATGGCCGGCAGCCCCTGGCAGCAAGGGACCTCCATGACCAGGATAGTCACGCTTTTCACTTCCGCCCGGCTGAAGATCTGCCGGAAGCGTTCCTCGTAAAGCTCGATATCATCGAACTTCGGGCAGCCCATCATGACTACCTTGCCGGCCAGAAGATCACGATGGAAATCACCGTAGGCCATGGGTGAGCAGTCGGCCGCCACTAACAGATCGGCGTTTTTCAGAAACGGTGCGTGAGGCGGAACGAGGCGGATCTGCACGGGCCAGTGGCTGAGAGCGGACGCAATTTTACCGCTGGTTTCCGGCTGTAAAAGCGGTTTGTTGACCGACTGATCGTTGAAACTGTGAATGTGGGCGGAAGGGCAGCCACGGGGGCTGGTTTCAGTTGGTTTTTGAGAATGAGCCGGTTGGGGCTGGAGGTGTTCTTTCACGGCCTCCTCGTCAAACTCATCGACTTCCCTTTCGACAATGTGGATGGCATCCCTCGGGCATTCACCCAGGCAGGCGCCGAGTCCGTCGCAATATTTTTCGGCGATGAGTTTGGCTTTACCGTTAATGATTTTGATGGCACCCTCAGCGCAGGAGGGAACGCAGAGGCCGCAGCCGTCACATTTTTCTTCATCGATTTCGACAATTTTTCTTAAGGTTTTCATATCCTTCTCCCCGTTCAGGTGAAACTTATTTGACGTAACTATCTATATGAGGTTATTTTCGAAAACAGCTTATTACAGGTTTGAACAGTTGCCCTTGATTTAAGTCAAAAGGTTTTTTTTTCAGGAGGTTTTTTGGACAGGTGTGGACGACTTGAAGATATTCCCTTGTTTGAAGACTTGGAAAGTGAACAATTACAAGACCTGGCCCAAATTTTAAAAAAACAAAATTTCACCAGGGGTCAACGTATTTTTACTGAGGGGGACGAAGGCAACGGCCTCTACGTTGTTGACCTCGGGCAGGTTAAGATTTTTAAAATTTCTCCAGCCGGAAAAGAGCAGATCCTCCATATTTTTGGTCCCGGTAATCCTTTCGGCGAGATCGCCATGTTTGCCGGTGAATCCTTTCCGGCCAGTGCTGAAGCCTTTACCGACTGCCAGGTCCTTTTCTTTTCCCGCCATGGTTTTCTCGAGTGCGTTCGAAAAGACCCATCCCTGGCTTTTAATATGCTCGCCGTTCTGTCCAGGCGCCTGCGCAAGTTCGCTGCCCTTATCGAGGATCTTTCCCTCAAAGAAGTGCCGGGGCGGTTGGCCGCCCATCTCCTTTACCTGAGCGAAAAGGACGGGGCTGGCGACAAGGTCAAACTTGAGGTTTCCAAAGGGCATCTGGCCGCCCTGCTGGGGACTATTCCCGAGACGCTTTCCCGGATTTTGGCAAAGATGAACAGGCAAGGGCTTATTGAGGTTAACGGTTCCACCATTCTTCTTCTTGATCCCGATGGCCTGGAGGACCTTGCCGAAGGTGAGGTCAAGTTGACATAAAAAGCAACTGCTGCACAAAATAAAAGAAGAGCGGCCCCAAGGGGTCGCTCTTCTTTTTCATAACAACTGGTTGCCTTAGGAGGCTGTTGAGAAACTTGGTTTTAGGCTTTCATGGGGCGGCTGATTTTTCAAATACTCACATATGGCTGGATATGCTCCGTTTTCAAAATCAGCACGCCTTGTTGGAAAACAATTTCTTATTTTTCAACACCCTGTCAGTCAAGAATAGCCTTGAGGTCTTCGTCCGGGGTAGCAATCGGCATGACGTTGAAGTTGTCAACCAGGGTCTGGAGGACATTAGGAGTGAGGAATGCCGGCAGACTGGGACCGAGGCGGATATCTTTAATACCGCAGGCGAAGAGGGTGAGAAGAATGGCCACGGCTTTCTGCTCGTACCACGAGAGGATAAAGGACAGGGGCAGATCATTGATTGGACAGTTGAAGGCTATAGCCAGAGCTTCAGCAATTTTAATGGCGGAATAGGCATCGTTGCACTGGCCAACGTCGATAAGGCGCGGGATGCCGTCGATGGTTCCCAAATCCTTGTCGAAGAAACGGAACTTTCCGCAGGCCAAGGTCAGAACCACGCAGTCTTTGGGCACCTTTTCGACGAACTCGGTGTAATAGCTGCGGCCCGGCTTGGCTCCGTCGCAACCGCCGACCAGGAAGAAATGGCGGATCTTCTTGGCCTTGATGGCTTCAACTACTTTGTCGGCTATGCCGACAACGGCGTTGTGACCGAAACCGGTAGTGACGGTTTTTCCTTCCGCGTCTGCACTGAAGCCGGGAAGTTCAAGGGCTTTGTTGATAACAGGGGCGAAGTCAAGATTGTCGAGGTGCTGAATACCGCTGAAAGCGACCGGCCCGATGGTGAAAAGCTTATCTTTGTAAGCATCCTTTGGGGGCATCAGACAGTTGGTGGTCATGAGAATGGCACCGGGGAAATCGGCAAATTCCGTGTGCTGATTCTGCCATGCGGTCCCATAATGGCCGTAGAAGTGGGAATGTTTTTTCAGCTCGGGATAACCGTGAGCGGGCAGCATTTCGCCGTGAGTGTAGACATTGATGCCTTTGCCGGCGGTCTGCTGGAGCAACTCCGCCAAATCTTTCAAATCATGACCCGAAACCAGGATCGCTTTACCTTTTTTGGCTCCGAGAGGTACCTGGGTCGGAACCGGGTGGCCGTAGGTTTCAGTGTGGGCTTTGTCGAGAGTTTCCATGGCCAGCAGGTTGATTTCGCCACAGCGCTGAACCAGCTTGACCATCGCATGGAGGGTCAGGCCGGTGTTGATGAGGGAACTCAGCCCCTGGTTAATAAAAGCAGCGACATGGTGGTTGTAAAAACCAAGCACCGTGGCATGGTAGGCGTAAGAGGCCATGCCTTTGATGCCGTAAAGGAGAAGTTCCTGCATGGAATGAACGTCCGGGTCGATGAGTTCGGGGTCACATTTAACAGTGCCCAGCTTCTCACCTTCGGCAACCATTTCTTCGATGGTGGCAGCAGGTGTATACGTCGCTTCAGCATTACGGAACCTGTCGCGGCCCCCGGCTCTGGTGATTTTCGGGATCAGCTCCTGGCGGATACGTACACACTCCCGGACCATTTCCGCAAGGTCTTCAGTATCAAAATCGACATTGGTCAAGGTCGCAAAAAGGGCTTTGGCGACAAAGTTATTGACATCTTTAATGTCGATATTATTGAAATCAGCCTCGACCGCCACCATGGAAAGGCCTTTAAGGGTAAAGATCAGAAGATCCTGCATTGCAGCTGTGTCCGGTTGCTTGCCGCATACGCCGACCTGGGTACAAGCTTTTCCTTGGGCCGTCTGCTCACACTGGTAACAAAACATTAATTCCTCCTTCTTGTTTTCTGGTTTCCCGCGGTTTTCGGAACCATATCAAAAAAACCCTACAAAATTCTTGACCTAAGTCAAAATGAGAATAAAAAACGGAAACTATTCAGCACAAGGACTCGTGTCGCCCATGGAATGGGCGATGCGAGTCCTTGTGCCAATAAACTGAATAATTGCAAAAAACGAAGTTACGATTGGAAACTAACCTGAATTTTCCGCAGCTTTGCAATATACCCAATAAAACTTGCGAAAGCCAAGGAAAAATAAATTTTTGGTCCCTCCGAAAGCGGCCATTATTCTGAATCCGTGAGCTGGGGGCGGGAGAAGAGGGCAAGTGGCTGCCCAATTGCCCGGCCATAACTCACGGACACGGGATTATAGCTTTGAGCCGCAGAATTTACAGAAGGAAGCATCTTCGTCATGTCCTTCAGCACTGCACTGAGGGCAGGACTCGGTGGTAATCTTTTTTTGAAAAGCCTGGCTCATTTCCACGGTGACGATACCCGTCGGCACGGCGATAATTCCGTAACCCATGATCATTACTATAGAGGCCAGCATCTGCACCAGGTTGGTCTGAGGGGAAATATCTCCATAGCCGACCGTGGTCAGGGTGACGATGGTCCAGTAGATGCCTTTGGGGATGCTGGTGAAACCAGCCGCTTCCCCCTCAATCATGTACATGAGGCTGCCGAAAATGGTGGTCAGGGTCAGGACCGTTAAAAGAAAAACGGTGGTTTTTTTCCGGCTCGCTCGCAGAGCCATCATGATGCGCCGGCTTTCGTTGAGGTACTGGACCAATTTGAGGATGCGGAATATGCGCAGAATGCGCAGAACACGGATCACCAACAGATAGTGAGTGCCGGGGAGAAGCAGGCTCAGATAGGTGGGGGCAATGCTCAACAGGTCAACCACCCCGAAAAAACTGGTGGCGTACTTAAGAGGGCGGCCGATGCACAACAGGCGTAAAAAGTATTCGATACTGAAAAGAATGGTGAAAAACCATTCGATGAGATAGAGGGTGTCGCCATGAACCTCGCGCACGGAGGTCATGCTGTCAAGCATGACTGCGGCCACGCTCAAGAGAATGCTGACGATTAGAACCAGGTCGAAGGCCTTTCCGGCAGGCTTCTCGGCTTCAAAGATGATTTCCTGGAGCTTTTTGCGCCAGGGGCTCCACTGTTCCTTCTGTTGTTTAAAAGCGGGGGGAGTCAGGACCATGGGTTTTCTCCTTGTCACTTAAGCATAAAATTGGTCAGTAAAGATGATTCCAACCAAGAGCTTATGAGCCAAATTTGGAACTTTCGGTAATTAAAAAAATCAGGAAACTATTCACCTTGTTGGTTGATGAATCCGCAACGCCCTTTTCATGGGCGCTACGGATTCATTGTGTTGAATAGTTTCAAAATCAGAACGAAATCAAAGCACCGAATCCCGAAAAACCTGCTCCGAATCCGAGAAGAAGACCTTTGTCACCCGCTTGCGGCTTGCCGCACCTGAGAATTTTTTCCAGAGCGAACATCAGAGTAGGGGAGGACATGTTGCCGTAGTGCTGAAAAATTTCATAGGAGTATTGCAGGGCGGATGGGGGGAGGGAAAGTTTTTTTTCAACATTTTCCAGTACCGAGGTGCCGCCGGCGTGTACCGCCCACCATTTGATATCCTCGACATTGAGGTGATGGCGCGAGAGGAGTCGTTTTGCCACTGTGGATATCACTCTGGAGCCGATGACGGGTACCCGCCGGCTCAGAACATTGCGCAGGCGGCCGTCCCTTTCGGTTCGATAGCGGAGGTGCTCGCGGAACTCGGGAAAGATGCCGGACTCGAAGTCCTCGATTTTCCCCAGACACTTTCCTGACCGGGTGGGGCCCAGGACTGTAGCCGAAGCTCCGTCGGCAAAGATGCAGTTGCTGACGATGAGGTCCGGATCGGGGCCCATGTAAGCCGTCGCTGAGCAGACCTCCACGGATATGCTCAGTACCTTATCAACGCCCCCTTGGGCCAGAAGTCCCGCAGCGCATTCCAGATTGGGTACGGCAGCTCCGCACCCCATGCCCATCAGGTCGAAGACTTTTACCGAGGGCAGGAGACCGAGTTCTTCGACCAGGTAGGATGAGAGGCCGGGACAAAGATAGCCTGTGCAGGTGTTGACCACCACGGCTCCGATTGCGTCCGCCTTCGATCCGGCTTGATCCAGGGCTTTTCTGGCGGCTTCAGCAGCGATCAAGGTCGCAAATTTTTGAAACCTTTTGGTCAATTTTCCGGGGGAAGTTTCGCAGCTTTCCTCGTAGTGGTCGACTCCGATGTGCCGCCCCCTGATCGGGCCCTCCAGCAGCAGGCGCCGGTAAAGCTCTCTTTCTTCTCCGGCAAGCTGCAGATGGGCGTCAAAAAACTCAAAGGCCTCTTTCTGGTGGATGTAGAGCGGCGGATTGGCCACGGCCAGACTCTGAATAGCGGCATGCAACGGAAGTTCCCTCCCCTCAAAAGTTTTCATATTTCAGAAAATGAGCCATACCTTCAATACGTAGAAAGCCATGACTTCTGACTTCCGAATCGCTGACGGCCGGATGGTCCGCCAGGATGCGCTCCAGTTCCAAAGTCGAGAAGCTCCTGCGTACTGAGGTCCGTGCATCCATTCTCACCCCGGTATGAGAACAGAGAGTATACAGCCAGCAACCGCAATAGGCGGCCGCCGAACGTTTCAGGTCGCCGACAAATAGCGGGCCTTCAACGACCCGGGGGAGTGCATGGAGGAGCCCGTCGATTTCCTCTTCATTCAAATGATGAAACAGCATGGAGGTGCTTGCGCAATCAAAAATTTCGCTGGTCCGCTTCAGGAAGGAAAAAACATCCTCCTCAACCAATCGGATAGATGACAAACCGGCTTCGCTGATTCGCTTGCGTGCGTGGTTGACTGCATGACGGTTTTTCTCCACGCAAGTGAACGTTATCGGCAGGCCGCGCCGGAAGGCCCATCGGCTTATGGTTATTGGAATATCGCAGCCCCCCGAGCCGAGATCGAGAACGCGCAGCGGTTTTTCCCCGGCATTTATTTTCAATTGTCGGCGGATAAATTTACGCACGGAAGAAATCCCGCCGAAAAAACGATTCGTCCGTTCGATAAATCGGTAGCTGGCTTCAGCCAGGTCCGCATCGAAACCATCTCCATCCATGAGCTCGGGGGTTTGTTCTCGCTGCTCAAGCATTCCAGAGGCTTCCGCTGACCATGGAGTCCTTCACTTTCTTGAGTTCGGCGATGGACTCTTGCAGAAAAGGGCTTTCGATACCCACTGCCGCTTCCGCCACGTCTTCGCAATAGCCGCATTCTTGGCAGCCCTTTTCGCCGCAGCCCTGTTCCCGCATGTGGTCAAGAAAGTCGGACGGGATTTTGACCGCGTCGATGTGAATGGGAAAACTGTCCCGGGGGAAAAGCATACCCTGGCGGCGGGCCAGCCGCAGGAAGGGGACGAGTCGGCGAGGATTGAGATCCAAAGGTCGGAAAAAGAAACGCCAGTTCCAGATACGGGGTCCGGGGGGCGGCTTGGGAAAACCATGGGAGAGAAAAAGTTCCGCCAGATTACCTTTAAAGAAGCGCTCACTGTAGGCCTTGACGCGCTGGAGAAGGTTTTCCGACGGAATATTTCGTTCCATCAGCTTGAAGCTCGTGAAGCCCATGTTTTCGTAGAGAGTTAAATCTTCCGGACGAATCCAGCCGGCCTGGATGAAAAATCGAGGGTTCTGCAGGCGTAGAAGGCTGCAGTTAAGAAAACAGTAGTCAAGAAACAGCCCGCCGGAACCGTCCGAGGCGTGAGCGAACTGGTTCTGATGGTAAGGCTGCATGGCGCAATTGGGCAGGCAGCAGTGGTTGGCGATGAGCTGCAGGTCGCAGGTGACGGCCCGGCGTATCTCATGAAGGCGCTCGAAAGCGCGATTGATGGAGAAGCTTTCAAGGGTGATGCTGTCCGCACCGAGATCAGCCCAGAATCTGGCCCGCTCGGCGGTGTCAACCTGGGCATAGATGCCGACCTTGACTTTGAAATGAGGGTATCTGTTTTTGATCAACTCGAGAAGGAAAGGGGTGGAGACTGTCAGCCACGGAATTCCCATCTCGCTCAATTCGTCGAGAATGTGATTCGTTTTTTTCTGCCATCGGCCGGACCATTCACGGTTCCCCAGGCAGGAGCTGTTGAAGAGGTAGTTGAATTCGATGCCGTGCTGTTTGAGGACTTCGACATAATTTTTCAGGGATTTCCGGGACAGCGGGCTTCCCATATAGCTGGGCCTGCCGCCGCCGACAATATCCGCGGGATATTTCCCGTAGATTTCCTTGACCAGGTAGCGGGCGAGTTCTGGGACAAGCTCGGTATCGTAATTGGCGGCGACGCTTAAACGCATTTTTATTTTTCTCTGAAAAGAAAACAAGTGGGTGAAATGATTCTCAACATTCTATTATACAAGGTTTGGATTTTTTTTCGCTACTGCGGGGTTTTTCATGGGGGATTCAGGGTGAGTAAAAAATGGGGAATTTGTATTCTCAGGTTGGGGGTTGGGGTTGAATCAATTCAGTATCAACCGCATTGTCTTTCGCCGATTTCAACATCCTGGCGTTTGCTGAGTCGTTCCATTTCATTGAAATAGAGTTTGTCCGCTGCGTCCGCCTTCTCGGCCCATCAGGGGCTGGCGTGTTTTAATTTTATGGTTTATTCGGAAGTTCAAGGTGGAACAAGGCTTGGCGGGTCTTTTTTGAAGGAAAAAGGAACCCCAAATCGAGAACTGATTTCCAGGAGAACCCTTACAGTTTTTACTTGACCACCTCACCAAGTGTTGAGGCGAAATTGAAGGACGATCTTCCGTTAGAGCAGCGACCGTTTTACCGGAAAGTCTCGGATCGGGAGATCCTCAGAAAGGCACCAGTTGACCATTTGTATGCGTTCCCGTTCAACAACGGGACGATGAATGGTAAAAACCCATATCGGAAGGCACTACATATTATGAAACGGGGTGCGCCGCTAGAAGCGGCCAAAAAATATGAAAATGCTTTGGGTTTTCTGGATCGTCTTTCCAAACTGGTCGTTGTTTGTGGAAGGAACGTGCTACGCACGTCTCGCCAAACAACTAAGGGGTGAGGCTGTAGAAAAACCAAATTCTCAGAAATCACGATAAATAGAACACAAAAAGGCCCACCAATATTTTGGTGGGCCTTTCCTTTGCCCGATGTTTTCTGCTCAATAATTGTCCTTCAAAGAGATTGATTCTTATAAGTTATTCTATAATTGGTTCTTGAATTTTCTAGGGATTAATCAGACACTTTCTGTCAGGTAAAATCTGAATTTTTTCAAGCAAAACTGCTTTTTTTTCAGATTAGTGTGACCTTCACACCCGTCCCCTCGACCACTCATCAATTTTGCTTTTCGAGCCTGTCCAGATTCCGAACTTAGCGTTTTTTTAATCGGCAGACCTTCCTCACGGCAATATTCCAATACAGTGGCTTCGCTGATGCCATTGAGGTGTGCCCGAATCGCTTTCATTCCGGAAAGAAAGTCTCCCATCACCATCTCCTTTGCTTTGTTGCCTGTTTTTGTTAAGTATTTTGGTTTGCCTCCGGCTGTCCGGTATTCTCTCCTGGTACGGGCTAGAACTTGACGCCAAGGATATCCGCCGCGCCAAGGCCGTAAAATCTGACATCCCAAAAGTGATTGGCCTTCCCTCTGGGGCATTGCCAGAAACAATATTCCCTGCAACCGATCATGTAATAAGAAGCCTGAAAGAGGATGGTTCAATCGATTTTTTGGTAGTTTGGGGGAAGTATGGACTATGGGTTTTTGATTGAGGCTGGTTTGTTTGTAGGGGATTGCGAGGGAGGGGAACTGGGGTCTTTTGACTTCTGAAAAGTAGAATTCGCTTAAATCGGGAAAAAATTCAGGCCGGTTCCAGACCGGCGAATTTCAGAAGTAGTTTTTTCATGCCGATGGACTGGAACTGAATGATGACCTTCTGATTCTCGCCCTTTCCTTCAATACGGCGGATGATACCGATGCCGAATTTGGGATGACTGACCCGGGAACCGATGCGGGGCCCTTCCGAGGCTTCGGGAATGACCTCGACGGTATCCGAAAAGACCTCAGCCCTGCGTTCTTCTGCTGCTTTGGATGGTTGGAAGTTGAAAACCGCGGAAAGGTTGTGTTTTTCTTCGTTCCGGCCTGGAAACTCGGGAGCTGTTTCCAGGAAGCGGTGAGGGATTTCAGCGAGAAAACGGCTGGCGTCATTATTTTTGAAGTCGCCGTAGACGCGCCGCCTTTCCGCCCGGGTCAGATAGAGCTTTTCCTTGGCGCGGGTCATGCCGACGTAGCAGAGGCGCCGCTCTTCCTCGAAGTCTTCCCCTTCGTCTTTGGAGCGGGTGTGCGGGAACAGACCTTCTTCCATACCTGCCATGAAAACAATCGGGAACTCCAGCCCTTTTGCGGAATGAAGGGTCATCAGGGTCACCCGTTCATGGGCTTGATCAAGGGAATCGACATCCGCCACCAGGGCCACCTGTTCGAGATAATCGCTCAGCGTATTGCCGGAAGCCTGCTGCTCTTCCATGCCGCGCAGCATTTCCTCGAGGTTCTGCATCCGATCTTTGCTCTCCCGGGTTTTTTCTTCGCGCAACAGCGCCCCATAACCACTTTTCTCGATAATCTTCAAGGTGAGTTGGGGGAAATCGAGATTTTCGAGACTTTGCTGGAATTTAGCCATCATGGCCACGAAATTCTCCACGTTTCGGGCTGCCGCACCCTTCAACACGCCTTTTTGCAGGGCAAGCCGACAGGCGGGGAAGAACCCTTCGGCCTCTTCGCTCAAGCCTTTTATCTTTTCAATCGTCACCGCACCGATCCCTCTGGCGGGAACATTGATGATCCGTTGGGCGGAAAGGGAATCGGCGGGGTTCACCAGGACTTTCAGGTAAGCGAGAATGTCCTTGACCTCCATGCGGGCGAAAAACTTGATTCCTCCGATCATCTGGTAGGGGATCTTTTCCCGTGCCAGCGCTTCTTCAAAAGATCGCGATTGGGCGTTGGTGCGGTAGAAAACCGCAATATCTTTGAGAGAACGGTCCTGTCCCCTGAACCGGTCAATGTGGCGGGTGATGAAACGGGCTTCCTCAAGATCGTCCGGGAGGACTTCAAGGGTGATTTTTTCCCCCTCCGGGTTGTCGGTCCAGAGGGTTTTCCCTTTGCGGTCGCGGTTGTGGGCCACCAACTGGCCGGCGGCCTCGAGAATGGTTTTGGTTGAGCGGTAGTTCTGTTCCAGGCGGATAATTCGGGTGTTGGGAAAGTCGTGCTCGAAACGGAGAATGTTGCCGATCTCGGCGCCGCGCCAGGAGTAGATGGATTGGTCGTCGTCGCCCACGACGCAGAGATGCGGTTCTGCCGGGGTGAGCAGGCGGATGAGTTCGTACTGAACGCGGTTGGTGTCCTGGAACTCGTCAACGAGAAGGTGGCTGAAGCGGTTGCGGTATTTTTCGCGAATGTCGGGATAATCCCGGAAAAGCTTGACCGTCATCAGGATGAGGTCGCCGAAATCGAGGGCATTGGCCTTTTTAAGATCCTGTTGGTATTTTTTGTAAATGCGGCAGATCTGCTCGCGGTAGATATCGCCGCCGTCCATATCCTCGGGCCAGAGGCCCTGATTCTTGGCCCGGTCGATGGCTGCGCCGGCGGCTCGCGATTTGATGAATTTATCGCTGACGTTGAGATCCTTCAGTATCCCTCTCAAGAGACGTTCCTGGTCCTGATCGTCATAAATAGTGAAATCAGACGAAAAACCGAGAACCTGGATGTCGCGGCGCAGGATGCGCACGCAGGCCGCATGGAAAGTGCTCACCCAGGGCAGGGATGAAGAGTTGAGCAAGGTCTGAATGCGCTCTTTCATCTCGCCGGCCGCTTTGTTGGTAAAGGTGACGGCCAGGATGCGCCAGGGATCAACCCCCTGTTCCTGGATCAGATAGGCGACACGGTGGGTCAGGGTGCGGGTTTTTCCCGAGCCGGCCCCGGCGAGGATGATCAGTGGCCCTTTGTTGTATGTGACCGCCTGGCGTTGCACCGGGTTGAGGACGCTGAGGAGGTCACTCATTGCGGCGTTTCTCCAGGGAGTGTGAGACCAGGGAACGGTTGTAGGCGGAAATGATGTCGCGGCGGAAAATGATGCCGAGAAGTTTTTTGCCGGTGCTGGAGTCAACCACCGGCAGTTGCTTGAAGTCGCGGTAGCCCAATTTGCGCATGCAGGTATCGAGGTCCTCTTCCTCAGTGGTGGTAATGACGTTGGGTGAAGCCAGTTCCTTGACAACGACCAGGTCCTTAAGGTCGGGATCGAAAACCACGCCGAGAAAATCCTGCATGGTAATAACGCCGGTCAGATTTCCATCTTTGTCGACCAGGGGAAAGGAGGTGTTTTTGGCTTCGGAAATAAAATCAGAGAACTGGCCCAGAGTCATGTCCTCATTGACGACCTCGGGGTTGCTTTCCATGGCGTCCTTGACCTTCAGGGCCTTCATGATGTTGCGTTCCTTGCCGGCTTCAAGGTCGATGCCGGCGCGGCTCAGTTCGACGGTATCGAGGCAGTCTTTCTTGCACCAGCGGGCAATGGCCGTGGCCGAGACCGAAGCGAGCATGATGGGGAGAATGGCCTGGTAGGAACCGGTCATCTCAAAAACCAGAAAGATGGCGGTCGCCGGGGCGTGCATGGTGCCTGCCAGAAAGGCGCCCATGCCGGCCAGGGCAAAAGAGCCGGGAATCAGGGCCATGCCGGGGAAGAGCAGGGTCAGGAGCTTGCCGAAGGCCCCTCCGGCAAAAGAGCCGGTCACCAGAACCGGAGCGAAGAGCCCGCCTGGGAGACCGGAGCCTATGGTGATTGCGGTGGCAAGGGCTTTGACCAGGCAGAGCGCCGCCAGTATCAGCATGGCGCCTTCGCCGCTCAGGGCTTCGCCCATAAACTCATAGCCGTTGCCCATGATCTGGGGAAAAACGACACCGATGGCCCCGACCAGCATACCGCCAAGAATGGGCTTGACCAGGCGGTTTATCTTCAGGCGGTCGAAAAAATCTTTGATCCGGTAATGGATATCGATCTGGCCCGCGCTCAGGAGTCCTATAATTCCCCCGAGTACGACGTAAAAAATAAGCTCCCATGGCGTTGCCATGATGTATTCCGGAGTGATGAAGCTTTCCGCCTCCGGGATGAAGGTGCGGGTGATGGCGGTGCTCAGGGTGCTGGCAATGACAATGGGGGTGAAGCTGGAAACGGCAAAGGTGGAAACCAGGATGATTTCGGTGCCGAAAAAGACCCCGGCGATGGGAGCGTTGAAGGTGGCGGCCACACCGCCGGCAGCCCCGCAGGCGACCAGAATTTTTAGCCTGTCGGCGCTCATCTTGAAAGCCTGGCCGAACTGGCTGCCGATGGCGCCCCCGATGAGGGCGATGGGGCCTTCCTGGCCCGCCGACCCGCCCGTTCCCAGGGTGATGGCGCTGCTGATTCCCGAGGTCAGGGCGATCCTGCCGGGGATTTTGGCGCCGTGAAGGTTGACCACCTCCAGAAAACGGGAAAAGTTGAACTTCATGTCCTTGGCCAGGAACACCCAGAAAAACAGCATCAGGATGCCGCCCACCATGGGGAAGAGGATGACATACAGGCGGGTAGGGCTCCAGTCACCGATAGTCAGATGCGTCGGCAGGGTGACGCCGAAAAAATCCGAACCATTTTCGACCACTAACCAGTGAAAAAATTGGATTGCCTTGCGAAAGGCGATGTTGCCGAAACCGGCCGCCACCCCGATGAAAGCGGCGATGAAAGCCATGAAGGTGTTTTCGGTGACCGCAAAGCGGTTCAGGAAAGCATTGCTTCGGGTTCGCAGCCAGGCAAATTTGCCGTTTTTGGAAGAGGAATTAAAACTCATATTAAAAAAGCATAACACCCATTAAATGGGTATTTAAAAAAAAACATGAAAATCAAAAGGTTTCTAAAACCTGAATCCGTGAGAATACAATCGTAAAAACTTCTCGCGAATATTATTAAACAGCTGATTTTATTAGTAAATTATGTTATTATT
>JAFGRU010000043.1 GCA_016934985.1 Deltaproteobacteria bacterium | reverse complement strand
CTCCTTCGTCAGTGTCTGGCTTTCCACCTTAATACACTGTCCGAATTTTGGGAACCACCTCTAAGGGGTAACCCCTGCCCTGACCCAAAAAGTCGCCTCCTGGGGCCGCCTAGGAGGTCATATACCAACGGCGTAACCAACAACCAGCCCAGCCTTTTTCTAGAAGCAAAAACCCCTATTCCGTCCGCTTGATTGCCTGATCATGTTTCGCTTAATAGCATTTCCTCAACGGCCTTTAGTGTCCTACCATTTTCATCGATCCAGCTTTGAGGCCCCGACCTGCTGGTCCCTGCAACTAAAACAGCGGCGTAAGACGATGAACTGAGAATACTGTCTCTGGTGAGTTTGAAATTTTCGCCGTTTTGAACCAACGTACCGTCAGCTATCCATTTTTCTCGGATAGAAGCCGTTTTTCCGGGCATGCTTTTACTGATTTTTCCTGAAATATCAGAGCCCTTAAAGAGGACAAAGCCATCATCAGTTTGTTGGCCTGTTGCTCTTAAACCGCGAATGGAAAAATTAAACTGAAATTGCGATAGCTTGGGTTTGGTCGATTTATCGGGGGCAGGTTGTTCCACAACCTTTACAGGCTCCAGGACACGATGACCTAAAGTCCCCATAACGATGCGAAGATTATGGATATACTCTTCCATTGCGTCTTTATCTGAGCGTGGAAGCATGGATTCGGTAGGTGTGTTTCCATTTTCAATTTTGTACCGATCGGCGTTGATACTGATGCTTGTCAAACGGGCTTCAAGATATTTGATATGTGCCTTGGTCAGGTTCTCATCCTTGCTGGTAAAAATGATAACTTCATTCCAGAAATCTTGATTTTTCTCTTGTTGACTTAGGCGTTTGACAATATTTTCGGATTCTCCGATATACGCACGATCACCAGCTTCGGCAGTTTGTTTTTCAAGAAGAAAGTAAACGCCAGGTCGTTGAGCTTCGGCCCAATCTTTGAGTTCATTCAGCCGACTACGGGGGCAGGCAATAGCTTGACCTGACCAGTTCGCTATTTCAACATGACGTATTCCTGAAGGGACTCCGTCAGAAAGATAAATTGTTACTTTACGGCCAAATACCATTATTCTTTCCTTTTAAAACATAACGTCAAAGTTGAGGTGCGTTTTGATAGCGGACGACCTATTGATTTAAGCGGACGAGATCATTACTATAGCTACCAGTTTTCGGTTTTGTACGCTGCAACCTGAGCACGCTTGACAACCTCTTCTACTATTAGTCGGGCATATGCGGCAAGAATTTCCGAATCAGAGAGATCAGCTCTCGGTGGTTTAGCCTTTTTCCATTCGTTAATAAGTGCTTCTTTGACAGCGTCTGACTGTCCAGAAATTACGCGCCCAGCTGGCCCATCAAAAGCCCCTTTCATAGGGTAATTGGGCTGATAACCGGCATCGAAAATCTGGCGTTTGAGTTCCCACCACGCATTTGAGTTGTGGTGCGCCACGGCCTTGATTGCGGTTCGTAGGATGCGTTTCTCGTTACGGTTCATGGTGACGTCCAGCTTGCTAATAAATGGAAAAATTTTTATCAGAACCCCTTATCTGGGGAACTTTCCCATCTATCACGATATTGTTGTTAAAATCTTGAAAATCATATGAGACGCTGATCCTGTCTCCACAAGAGGTAACTGCCCTACCCGAAAAAACGCCTCCTGGCGCCGCTGAGGAGGCCAAAAAACGGGCAATCCGGCCTCAGACAATCTTATTTGTTTAGGTATCTGATTTTTTTCGGTCTTAACTTAACCTTTAAAGTGATTTTGTACATACTCCACTAATTTTGGTCCTTCAAGCTTATCAGTTGCTGGATTGGTTCTAACAAAAAACTCTCTTCCGTCTAAGTAACATGGGTTGTTTGATGCACCACACTCTACCATCAAAACTTCCGCGCCCAGAACCGTGACAAGCCTTTGGTTAATAAACGGATAATATTGTTGACCTATTCTGTCTTTAATTTGATTTTTGAAATTTAGTAAGAACCTGTCATTACTCTTATGGAATTTACGCACCTCTTCGCCAATACCGGTTATTTCCCCTGAATCCGATACACCAATCAACAAAGTTCCGCCATTTGTGTTCAAGAAAGCTACTATCGTTTTCAGTGCCGATAGCTCGATGTACTTTTCCTTTTTACCTTTTTGCACATCCAAGCTAAACGCTTCTTTATACTCGACCGTCTTAGATTCGCCTGAGCGAGTCAATCTCAAAACTTTTTCGGCATCGGAAAGCTTTCCTATCTGCTCTAACATATTTTCAAGCTGGATTTTGATCGCAGATGCACTCTTTGGATTCAGCGCCAATTCATTTTGAAACTCTGAAATTGCGGAGGACAGGTCAGATAGTCTTCTGAAAGTAAATGCAATTTCCTCCTGCTCTTTGAGCTTAGGTAATGCAACTTTGGCCTCTGCTAGGTCAGTCTTCCGGATTTTTGGTATTGCTGCTCCAGAAGGGAGGGACTTGAGGACCGTTCGCCCCAGCTCAGATTGAAAAAAAGCAGATAGGTATTCGTTATCCGCTTTTTCTGACAATACAACTTGGAATAGGTTGTGATGCTTGATAGAAACCTTCTCAAGGTCATGGGTTACGTATGAAGTTCCCATAATAGGGATATAAATGGCATTTTCTTTTTTCCCATGGTTTTCGCCGCTTCTTACGGTGTTTATTTCAACCGCAATATCGCTAAGGCGGATTGATTCATATTGTTTATATTGGGTTTCAAGCCTTGAAATTTGTTGTTCTGCCTTAATTTTAGCAAATCCTGTGAACGTTCGCGGTCCAATTAAAATTCCTTCGTTTAATGATTTGCCAGGGGTTCCCGACATAAATGCTTGTGCTAATTTTACAACTTGCTCCTCTCCTTCAAGTTCTGCTGCAAAAATGTGTTCTCTTTTATTACGGCTGATCACAATCAACACCGGCCTAATCTGGGTCGTTTCAAGAAGATTCTCTGGTGTATTAAAGACTCCGTTTAAATGGAATCCCTCCGAGTCCAATTTTTCTAAGAATTGAGGTCCCTCCCCTAAGCCAAAGGCTGGCGGTTCAACTATCGCTAAACATAAACCCATTTCAGTTAATAAGCGCAAAGCCTTAGTCAGTTCACACCAGTTCTTTCTAACATTTATCTCGCTATTTCCAATCCTCATCTTTTCCTTACCCATTCCAATGGGGAGATCTGCAACGATGAAGTTGAATTGTGCTTTTTCAGGAATTGAATCCATCCACTGGGTACCAGCAACTTGTTTTTCAGCTGATTTAAAATTCAGGACACCAGAATCAAACAAAGCAATTGCCAGTGTATTGTGGCTGTCCATGTCGGCAGCAAGGGTTGAAACAAAACAGTGGACGATTGATTTTGGATCAGGAATTTTCATAAATTCTCTTCGCCTCTTCTTATAAGTTTCAAAGCACCCATTTTTGTTAACCAACCATTGATAATTTCAACTCTGCGGTAGTCCTAGCCCCTCATCCAGCAGAATCTGTAACCAGCCGAGAACAAAATTCGTCAAGTTTATCGAAAATCCCTTCAATCACATTCTCTTTTCCGGCGAAAAGTTCATCGGGGCCTCCGGTATGCAGATTACTGAACGGCGGTTCATAGAGAGCTGATGCCTCCATCACCCCCCGCGCTGTGAGTTGGTCGATCACCATCTCGATAAAGCGAATCTGCTGACTGGTAAGACTCCGGTCCTTGAGGTAGGTTGAAAAGGCTGCCTGCGCGGTGGAGCGATCCATGCCCACAAGGCTTCGCACAAAATAGGCAAGAGAGGGCGTTTCGCTGCGAGTCAGGAGGCCGGAAAGCAGGGTTTTGCCGTCTTCCTCACCAATCTCGGTCAGCGTCTCCTCCAGGCTTTGCAGGTCTGTCGGCGTTAGTGGCTGGTTGGTGCGCAGGCGGTGGATAACCAGGTGGTCCAGGTGGTTGCGAAGGTAGTCCTTGACCTTTTTCTCGTATTGCACGCCGGTCATTTTTGGGATAAAAACTGCCTCTTCATCACGTATCCCTAATACATCATCCTTGAAGTCGGTGAAAACAATCTTTCGCTTTTTCTTATCAAGGAAGGGAACCAGTGTCCGCAGGCGAACGCGCATCTCTTCCAACCCAGACAGCCCGATACCTTCCCAGAAGACGGTTTCCTGCAAAGCGGCAAGGTATTCAAGTTGAGCCGCCACCGCTGAGATGGCCGTCTTCTCCTCCAACAGCATGGCGATCTCCACAACCCGCCGCCGGTGGGTCTCCAAGCTGTCCCCATTCCCCTCGGCCAAAGCCAGTTGCATCCGCAGGGCGGTGAGGTCGAAAAGGCGGGATTCGATGTCGTCGGTGTCGATCTCCGACGGCAGACCCGCGACTTCCCGTTGCAGGGTATCGCGTTCAGCTTCGCCGAGTGTCTCCCACTCCCCGCGCTTCTGAAAACGTTCCACCGCTTCCAGGTGCATCCGCACAATGAAGTTTTCCGGGTTCATGGCCGCCACTTCCCCGTGTAGTCCTTCCTTAAGTGAACTTTGAAGCTCGGCTTCCGGGTCCAGCTCGGGATTGGCCTGAATATGTCCGAGAAGTTGCACACGGGCGCGAAAAAGCCGGGTACCCAAGGGGGCGCTGTCACTGGCGTTAATGCCTTCGGGATTTTCGCGGAAGAAGTCGAAGTTGAAACAGAAGTCGAATACCCGGAAATCTTGTTTATCGTCCTCCGGTCCAAAGAGGTCAGGGCACAGTCGTGTCCCCCGCCCGATCATCTGCCAGAACTTTATCTTCGAGTAAACCGGCTTGAAGAACACCAAGTTTGCCACCTCCGGCACATCGATGCCGGTATCCAGCATATCCACCGAGACGGCGATATGCGGTGCCTTGTCCTTTTGGGTGAAATCGTCGATAAGGCTCTGGGGATATTTGGCGTAGTTGTCAATGACACGGGCAAAGTGGCCCTTGTAGTGGGGATAATGGTGGTTGAATCGCTCTTCGATGAACTGGGCGTGGTCATGGTTGCGCGCAAAGATGATCGTCTTAGCCAGCCGATCCCCGCCCTCGACCCTGTGGCCGTGCTCCATGAGGTGTTGGAGCACCTTGTCCACCGTATCCTTGTTGAAGAGCCAACTGTTTACGGCAGCGGCGTTCACCCGGTCGGGCAGCGTACCCGGCTCAACACTGTCGCCCCAGTCAAGGCTTTCCCATTGTTCCTTTTCCTCTTCGCTCAGGGAATTGTAGTCGATCCCTTCACGGGGAAAGCGCAAGTCCACCTGTTGCACCCGGGGTGGTACAAGAAAACCGTCGGACACCGCCTCTGACAACTCATAGGCGTCGGTCGGTACACCCGGTTCAAGATCGAAGAGGTCGTAGGTATTTTTGTCCACCTCCTCGCGGGGCGTCGCGGTCAGGCCCACAAGGAGAGAGTCGAAGTAGCGGAAGATAGCGCCGTATTTCTGATAAACGGAGCGATGCGCCTCGTCGATAATGACCAGATCGAAATGGCCGACCCCGAAGCGGGCTTCCCCTCCGTCGTTCTGGTCGATAAGCCCCATCATGGTGGGATAGGTGCAGACGTAAACCCGCCCTTCGGTATCCTTCTCGGTAACCAAGTTCACCGGGCTCGATTCCGGCAGGTGGGCCTTGAAGGCATTACACGCCTGATTGACCAGGGATACGCGGTCGGCCAGGAAAAGAGCGCGCTTCACCCAGCCCGCCCTTTGCAGCACATCCACCAGGGCGATGGCGGTTCGGGTCTTACCCGTCCCTGTAGCCATCACCAGGAGCGCCTTGCGGCGGGCGGAGGTGAACTGTTCGGAAATGGAACCGATAGCCCGTTTCTGGTAGTAACGCCCGGCGATGGCCTCCTTTACCTGGGCCACGTCGAGATTCTGCCGTTGGCTGCGGCGCAAAACCAAGCGGGACAGCTCGTCTTTTTTATAGAAGCCTGCTGTCCGGCGGGGCGGATAGTTTACATCGTCCCAGATCCAGGTGACATAGCCGTTGGTGTAGAAAATTACAGGGCGCTGGCCGTGCATCCTTTCCAGGCAATCGGCATAGAGTTTCGCCTGTTGCTGGCCCACCGCCGGGTCCACAGTGGTCTTTTTGGCCTCGACCACGGCCAGGGGCTTCCCGTCGTCCCCCCAGAGCACATAATCGGCATATCCAAGCCTTTTGTTGTTGGGCATACCGGTGACTTCGTACTCGCGGTCGCGGGTCTGGTCAAGGGGCCACCCGGCGCGCTTGAGGTCCACGTCGATGAGATAATGGCGGGTTTCGGCCTCGGAATAATCATGAGGGTCCGGCTGCTTTTCGGATTCGGCGCGAATCTGAGCAAGTTTTTCCCGCAAGCCCTGGAGTTCGGTATCGAGAACATCCCGCTCCTTTTGGTTTTTGAGCGCCTCAGCGTTTTGTTCAGCCAGGCGTTTTTCCAGGGCTTCCAGCTCCTGGCGCGGCACCACCTCAATGTCGGCGGCTGCGGGCGGCACCCGTTCATCCTGCCAGGCCGCCCCTTGTCGTGAAGCGTTGGGCGTATAGGTGCGCACCAGCCAGTAGCAGATGTGGTGCAACTCCTTGACTACCTGCAGGGCGTCGAATTGCCGGATTGGTTGCTGGCTATGCACCGCCTGGTTACCCACCTTCTGGATGACCCGCGCCTTCTGGAATACCGGCTGCGGAATCAGGTTCTGAAAGGTGGGTTCGTGCAGCAGCGCCCCGAGGTTCTGGTCGTAGGGCATGCACAGAGAGAGGTCGTGGCGGTAAAGCCAGTGGACAATGGCCTCCAGGGTGAAACGTGTGTGAAAACAGGCAGCGCGGGGGTCGCCCATGATGTGGCCCTCGGCCCTTTTGGCGGATTCTGCAATATCGCGAAACTCTTTAGGAATAAAAGCGAAATTGCTCATAACGGTCCTATATTTGCATCAAGAAAAGAGTGTCCTGTGACTTAATAATTGTCTTGACAATCGGCATCGCAAAGATTAAATGTAATATATGAGTTCACTGCCGATCGGCTTTGAACCTATCGAGGTTTCAACCGCTGAACCCGCGTAGCGAATCAGCGGTTTTTTTATGTCTAGCGGCCCTGTCCCCGGCTTCTGGACAGCTTCTGTAAACAGTCCGTATAAGACCAGTTGGGGGACTGTCCGACACGGTGAATACTGTTATCTGCCTGATAACAAGTCACAAAATTGGCTTTCAACCGATCCCTCTTGTCTATTCTCATCTGGACGACAACCACGAAATCTTCATAGACAACTGCGACACGACGCGTCCCATCGTACTGTCGTGCCTTCTTGTCCCATCCCTGGAATAAAACCGCGTCAGGACTTTCAAGCGTTGCCCTGATCCAGTCCATCCTTTGCGCACGTTCTTGGGAAAAAGCGTCCTTGAAACCATCCCGGCTGGTACTTTCATAAAAAGCATGCCCGAACCTGTCCGGCGAAAAATAAACCCGAATTCCGTCAAACGTTTGTATCTTAGCGCGGCAGTAGGCGTTCAAGTAGTGACTTCGGTATTCAGAAACTGTGGCGTAAAAAACCAAGGGTGGCAGGGCCATTACCAACCCCCATGCAGCTGAATACGAAAAATATTATACTTTTCCTCTGCCTTAGGGGTAGGAGAGAGACGCCTTCCCAGGCCCTTTTCAAGATGACGAACCAACGCTGCCTTGGCTGTCCCGTCGTTTAACGTTTCATTAATACGGCTGCTAGCCGCACCCAGCAGAAGATCGCACAGTTGTATCAGAACCACCTCACGGGAAGGAAGCGACTGGATATTGGTGATTTGTGAACTGAGGTTAGCCCGCGCCAGACAACGCTGCAAAACAGGCAAACGACTGGGGTCGCGATTGCTTTTAATATCACAGAATATATTGTATTCGTTGGAGTCTAGTATCCAGTGATGCAGCAACTGATAATAGAATTTGTAAAAACCCAACTCACCATCGTTGTCGTGAAATTTTAAATCAACCTGTCGCCTGTCAACAGCGATACAACGAAACCGAAGGTCGTTTGCGTAGTCGAAAAATAGGTCAATTAGAGCCAGGTAAAATTTCTGTCGATTGGGTGAAACCTTGCTCCATTTAATTTCACCCCAAGCCTGATGCTGTTGTCGAAGTTCATGTATATTTTGTTTGATTTCATTGCGAAGATCCGTCGGCAGCCAGAGGCTGCCAATCATCAGAAACTGGACAGGTGATTTTTTGCTAGTAAAAACATCAGGGTGGGCTTCATCGCAATAGACTTCGAAATTCATGCTATACCCCTGCTTGCTGGTTTATCCGGCTGCTGAAACCTTTTAGACTCTATTCCACTCATGGGCAGAGATTCCCTTTAAAGACTCGGGACTGGAGGGAGGTGAATAGAGTATCGAGTTCGGCCAGGTGGGAGCGCATTCGTGCTTTCTGGCGTTCGATGGATTCGACTATGGCGGCGAAGCGTTCCTGTTGATGAACCGGTGGAACATGGACAACAAGGTCTTTCAGGGCGAATATCTTCAGCTCGGCAAAAGTTGTCCCAGATGCAATTTTGGAATAGTCGGCAAAAAACAACCGTTTCAAGTGGTATCTCAGAAAAACGCTATTGATCTGTAAACTACCCGACTTGATCCAAAGTACCCGGCCATCTTTGAAATAAAACGGCTCATCGTTTCCCACTAAGTAAATCCGACCGTCAGGGCAAATGGACGGCAATAGTAAGTCGCCTTTGCAAGGGACACCCGATTGAGCTTTCAACCTTTCATAATGTTCCTTCGTAATAAAAAGGCTGGGTTCTACGGATTGACCATCACCTAATTGCCCGACTTCCGTTCCCCTATAAAACGGCACCCCCGCCTCAACAAGTTCATTCACAAAAACACGTTTACTCGACCCAACATCGCATATCGATCCTAGACGTTTCTGCTCCCACCCCTTCGGATTGGTTACGGGGTCGCCGAACATGTTGAGGAAGGTGGATTGAATCAGGGTGTCGAGTTGGGCAAAGGACTCGCGGCGCTTGGCGCGCAAGGCGTCCGCCGCATCCAGAATTGCCGCGATACGCTTTTGCTCGGGGAGGGGTGGGAGGGGGATTATCAGGTTAGCAAAAAATTCTGCAGGAACTCGCCTTTGGCCCGCAGCTCCTTTCATTTTCATCTCGCCAGCCCGCCGAACATATGGCCCTCTCAGAAGATGAAAAAGGTAGCCACCGTTGAGGGCATCACCGGGCCTTAACACGTGAAACTCTGTAGAGCCGAAGCCGAGTTTTTGCGGTAAATTGTTGGTATACGCCATCTTGCCATTTTCAAAGCATGGCGTAATTTTGGCGATAATGATGTCCCCCCTTTGGAATGGGGTAAAGCCCTTGGACACCTCAGAGTAAGGCCGATCTACAGGTGCCTCGATTGACAAAGATTTTTCTGAAACCCCAGCCATTGGAACGAAACTGACCAACTCGTCCATGTCAGGTTTAGAGTTGGTTGCCAGACGAGGGTTGACCTCTGCGACATCTTTTATTTTAACTGCCCTGTGGATCACCCTAACAACCCCTCCAACTCCTTCCGCCCCTCGGCGATCTCCGCCTCCAACCGAGCCAACCGGGCGAGAATTTTCTGCGGGGGGTCATACTCCACGGCCTCATACTCCACCTCCTTGTAGCGGTTGATGGAGAGGTCATAGTCGTTGGCAGCGATCTCGTCCTTGGGAACCAGGAAACTCGGCTCGGTGCGCTTGCGCTGGGCCTCGGTCTCGTTACCAGCGCGGTAATCCTGCCAACGGGTCAGAATGTCGGGCAGGTCGCTTTTGTCCGGCTGCGGGGTGCGTTTGTCGTCGAGGGAAAACCCGTCCCGCTGCATGTCGTAGAACCAGACCTGGTCAGTGCCGCCGGAATTGGTCTTGGTGAAGAGCAAAATAGCCGTTGAAACCCCGGCATAGGGCTTAAAAACACCGGAGGGCATAGAAATAACGGCATCCAGCTTCTGATTTTCAACCAGAATCTTGCGGAGGGTCTTGTGCGCTTTACTGGAACCGAAGAGCACGCCATCCGGAACGATAACCGCGGCGCGGCCCCCGGTCTGAAGCAGGCGCAGAAACAGGGCGAGAAAAAGCAGCTCGGTCTTTTTGGTCTTGACGATCTGGAGCAGGTCCTTGGCGGTGGATTCATAGTCGAGACTGCCCGCAAAGGGCGGATTGGCGAGAACCAGAGCATATTTTTCCTCCTCCAGTTCGTCGGCCTGGGCCAGGGAATCCTTGTAGCGGATGTCGGGATTCTCCACCCCGTGCAGCAGCATGTTCATGCTGCCGATACGGAGCATGGTCGAATCAAAATCGTAACCGTGAAAAGTCCCCTCGTTAAATCGGCGACGGGAGGCTTCGGTCTTGTATATCGCATCTCCATGGTGGTGGCGTAGATATTCAGATGCGGCGATGAGAAAACCCGCCGTACCACAGGCCGGGTCACAGATCAAATCCTTGGGCTTTGGGTCGGTCATCTCCACCATCAGTTTGATAATATGGCGCGGCGTCCGAAACTGGCCGTTCTGCCCGGCGGATGCAATTTTACTCAGCATATACTCGTAAAGATCGCCCTTGGTGTCGCTGTCGGACATGTCGATGCTGTCAAGCTGATCGACGACGTTCGCCAGAACACGGGGCGTCGGCATCATAAAGAGCGCGTCCTTCATGTGGTGGCTGTAGGTGGAGTCCCCTTCGGCCTCCTCGCCGCCGTTTCTCCCCAGGGTCTTGATGAATGGGAAGACTTCGTCGCGAACGGTAGCAAACATCTTTTCCGGGGCGGTTTCCTTGAAGCGCGACCAACGCAGGTTGTCCTGATCCGGCTTGAAGATCGGTTCCTCAATGGGTTTCCCGGTACGGGCGGCTTTGCGCTCACGGAGGGTATGTAGTTCGTCCAGCCGTTTGATAAAAAGCAGGTAGGTAAGCTGCTCTATGACAGAAAGAGGGTTGGATATTCCCCCTGACCACATCGTATCCCAGATGCGGTCGACTTTGGATCTGATGTCGCCTGTTATCATAAATATTTCCCATCAATATAAAAAAACCGCCGGGGTCAACTAGACCTCAAAGCGGTTTTTTATTCATCAAAATTTCCATCTAGGACAATCACCTCATCCTCCGGGTATCAAGATTAAATCCGCCTTAAACTACCCTCATTTTTAATACCTGTCAACAATATGAGGCATCAGGCAATTACCTTTAAAAAACCGCGACGGGAAATAACGGGTCAGATAATCAAGCGTCCGGGACATTCTCCAGGATATCGTCCTGCAAATTTTCGAAAGCGGCAGCTTCAATGGGCTTAGCTGAGTCATAACTGATACTGACACTTCTCTTCGTCCCTTCGGGAGTCTCTTTGGTTTCGTCGTAGCTGTGACCGTGGCTGTAGGAGCCGCTGAATCCGAGACTGGCCGAAGTATTGACGCTGTTGAGGGCGGAAGCGATGATCTGAGCCGCCACACTGGCCCCTGTCTTGGAAGCCTCCACCTGCATAGCCAGCTTATTCATGGCCGCCTGGATAGCAACCTCGGCTTGTTTGAGGAGGATTTCAGCGTTCTTAACCGCCTGATCGCCCTTGGCGCTGAACTCTTTCAGCTTCACGTCCTCGACCGTCGCCAAAAGACGGGTCCGGGCCTCGTATCCGCCCACCAGGGAACGGTAGACATCCGCCTTGGCCTTGGCCTCCTCGATCATGGTGGTAACATCAATCCGCTTGGCTTCCAACTCAGCCGCGTAGGTCTGAGCCGCGGTCTTGTTCCGTTCCAGTTGGGCGTTGATTCGGGCGATTTCCACGTCGGCCTCAACCTTGAAAGCCTCCATCAGGGTCTTGAAGCCTGAAACGCGGGCATTGTAAACCTCCACGGCATATGCGATGGTCGATTTCGCCACATCCAGGAGCCGGTTCCGTTTCTGGTTGTGGAGATCGACCAGGATCGCCTGGAGCTTGCTGGTGCCGTCCTCGATAATCTTCCGGTTTTCCTGCTCCAGATTGCTCGTTTGAACCACGATATCCCGGTTCAGGTCATCCAGCCGGCGTTCGTATTCCCGCCGGGCCTGATCGAGCTTGAGGTTCATCGGGCCGACCGGCATCATCCAGCCCATTGAAGCGTACTGATCGCGGATTTCGTTGGATCGGGCCTCGTAGTCCTGCTCAAGGCGTCTCCTGGCCCGGTCATAGATGGCCTGTTCCGCTTGGGAAGAGATACCGGTCCCGCCCTGGATATCTGTCTCCAGTTTGGCGATGTAGAAATCCAGAAGCCCGCTAACGTATTCCTCCTCCGTATAGACCAGAGAGGTTTCCGGGGCCTCCCCTGTGAAGGTTGGAGCCGCGCCGATTTGGATGTCATCGACATCCACCCGTTCCAGGGTCGGATCGATAATGGCTGACGAATCGATGGTGGTATCCGGCGCACTCGGGACATCGGAGATTGCGGAGGGGTCGAAGTTGTATTCCGGGAATTCGATCTCTCCGGTCGGCACGTCCGGCACGTCCACAGAGGTAAAGGCGTTCTGAACCTGTAAAATGAACGGCTCCAGGATCGCCCAGGCATCGTTGAGGTTTTCATTGGATTCCAATATCCGGTCGGATATAAAGGTTTCCACCTGTTCTTTGGTACTGAGTTGGTCTGTCATGGTTGTGTCCTTTCGTTGTTATGTTTGGTTCAGGGGGTCGGGCGCACGTAAGGGGCAGCTAACCGGCGAACCTTTGATTATTTTTCCTCTTGGGGCGCTTCAAGCGCCTTCCGGGCCTTCTCGGCCTCCTCACGTTGCTCAACCCACTCCTGAATGGTCTTGGGGATGGGCGGGAAATCAGTGATCTTGGTTTCGATGGGGCCACCGTTAGGGCCACTGTGTTCGTGTTTCTCCACGAACAGGCCAAGGTGCTTCGCCAGTTGTTCCAGGGCCTTTAATTTGTCGTGAAAGCGGATTTTTCGAATGGTTACGGGTGTTGCATCGTCACCCCTGCCTCGGGTAATTTTCTCGGTTTCGATAGAGGCTATGGCTCGACGGGCTTCCTCCGGTATTTGGTCGACGTGCAGAAGGTTCCCTGCCTCGTCAAAAATCTCCCCGATATCGAGAAACGCTGCCGCCGCGATTTCATTGAGGGTCCGCTCCTGGGAAATCTCAAGCTCTTTTTGAAGTTTCTCCTGCCGTTCGGCAATGGCCTCGGAAACGTGTTTTTTCGTGACGAGGTGGCGACCAATGCTCCCGTCTTTATACCCAGCCTTCAGAGCGGCCTGGGTCGCGTTCGGGTTTTTGATGTATTCGGCGACAAAACGTTGTTGTCTAGCCGTGAGCTTGCGGGTCATAATTCCGACCTCCTTTGTGGTTAAAACATCTCCAGCACTTCCGATTCAGGCAGAAACAACATCCAGCGATTCAGTGCCGCTGTCTTAGCGGTGCGGAAACTCTCACCCGCCCGCATCCGTTTCGCCACTTCTTCCTTCGCTTTTCCGTGAGCATGTACGAGCGCGTCTTCAAGGTTGCCCTCTGCCGTCAACCGCTCTACCATCTCCAGACGATGTTGTTCCCAATGGGCGAGGGTTTTTTTCATCCAGGGCGTGAGATTCATCATTTACCACCCCCTTTCTTCGCTTCACGAGGATCGATACCGATCCAGTAGCCGCCATCGTTAAAGGGCGATTTGCGGTCCGTACAGTGAGCATGGCGGTGCTCGACCTCGTCGGACCGCTCCTTCGGGTTCCAGCCGTGTTCGTGAGTATCTTTGCAGTACGGACACCAGACTGAAATCCCATGTCCATCGGCGTAAAGCCTGCCTATAAGTAGAGGTTTTACTTTCGGGTAATGGCGTCTGGAAAAACTCATCTTTTTGTCTCTGTTGGTCTTTTCTTCCGGTTCCATGTGTTGCCTCCTTTGTTTTTGAAAAATTGATATCGATAAGATAAGTGCTTGAAATTATTAGTATCCGGGTTATTTCCGGGTTTCTAAATTAAAACCCGGAAAGATTTTCCCTTTTAATATCAAATGGTTATGCTTAATTTGCGGAGATTTTGCCGGGTTTCCGGGTTATTTCTGGCCTATCCCATATATAAAATGTTTTTTTTATTCAAAATTCTCTGAGTACCCCCAAAAAAACCCGGTAAAACCCGGCAGAAACCCGGAAAAACGTCACTTCACGCAAACGCACCACTGTTTCGTGTTCGTGCAGGGGTCTACTCCGCTCTCCCGCAGCACCAACCCTGCGCAGACTCTGCCCTCCTGCTTCTTGAGCCAACGGCCAAGCCGCCTCCGGTTCAGCCTGCCGTTTTCGCCTGCGATTTCTTCAACAAGACTCCGCAGGTTCTGTCGCCCTCCGTCGTCGCCGTCAAAACCACTGTCGCCCTCTGCAATGGCGGAAACTGTAAAATAACCGTCGCCGAACACCTTACTGAGGGTTTGAAGAATCCCGCGAAGGGCCGAGCGGTCAACGTCCTGATCAAATCCGGCGTCGAAGCTTTTTACAGGGTCGTCCAGAAAGCCCTCCTCGCACAGGTTCTCGGCGGCCCAAACAACAGTTGTGCGGACGAGGCGGTTCCAGTCACCGAAGCTACCCACGTCATGAAGGCGCTTTGTGTTGTGCATCAGTGCCGCTCTGATCAGGACCAGGGTCGCCCTGATCATGTCAATTCTGTGCGCCTTCACGTACGCCAATGGGCAGAAATTAAACGTCCGCTTGTCTGGCCGCTCTTCCTGGGCCTCAAGGCGACAGCGGAGAAACCGCCGGTTAAGGTCCCCACAAATTTCCAATCCGTTTCCGGTCGCAAACAGCGTCATTTTGTTTGGTACGCTGGCCGTCTTACTGGCTCCTAGAATTCGGTCACTGAAGGTGCCGCTGGTCAGCATGGCGCACAACGCCGCCGAGCGCAGAGGTCTTTCCAGATTGTCGATCAAGAGAACTTTTCCGCCCGCCAAAAGGTATGAAAAAATCACCTTTCTGATTTCGTCTTCAGATTCCGGCTGTGCCACCAGCGAGGGAGGAAGTCCCGTTGCGATTTCAGCGCAGCATTGGGCCAGAAGGGTTTTCCCGGTTCCCGGCGCGCTTGCATCAATGCCGAAGCCCGGCGCGGTCTCCAGAACAGGACGAATCACAGCCGTCAACAGCGCCGCCAGGAAAACCCCTTGGTCAACCGGACTTGCGAAGGGGAAATATCTGAACGGACCTAAAATGAAGTCGAGGGCGGCTTTGGCCTGGTCAATGGTAGGTGTGTCAGGGACGCTCCAATCTTCACCAGGGTCGTTCTTGGTGAGCAGCAGATGGCTGGCCGGGTCATAACCCTCAGAGTTCAACAGGGAGCCGTCAGCGCAACATATGGGCCTGTCGATCACCGCGTCCAAGTGCGGGAGTCCCTGCCAATAATTTCCGGCCTCCAGAAGCATTTTCGGGAGCTGTCCAGGGCAGTCGCAGGGGGCTTCAACGAAGTTCTTCCCGGATTTCTTTATGGTAAAAAACTCAACCGCTTCTTCCAGCTTCAGGGCCAAGGTCTCAGTGGTGTATCGCCGGACGCCGCCGCTCTCCGTGGGGGCATGGACCAAAACAGAATCATCACTGCCACCAAAAACAAATGTCCGGCCATCGAATTTCAGATGTTCAACGCACTTCCTCACCAACTCTGGCCGCTGCCCGGCCTTAACCGGAATGCGCCGGGTTGCCCGTTTCAGGCTGAAATACTGGCCGCCGTGCGCATGCGAGTAGATTCCGGGTTTGTTCCGGTACAAAAGCGCCACGGCAATTCTACTATCGCCGTTCCCGTATTCAGGCTCGACGGGATCGTGATATCGGCTGTTATGGTATTTTTCTGGGTTATCAAGAATTTCGCCCACGGTGATTTCCGTACCGTCCTGGCGTACAAGTATGTAATCACCGAACAACATTTTCTTTTCAAACACTTGGTGCAGATTGTCCCGTATCGCGGCCCGACCCGCGTCATCGTCCACCGCAAGGTCCTTCTTTGTGGCGATTTTCCCTACCTGATCCTCTATCCACTGTGCCCTTACCCTCTCAGCTTCATTCTTGACCGCTTCGCGGGCCAATGCTTTGGCTTCTTCAATTTTGTGGGTTTCTTCGGCGGAGAGGGTGAAATCCAGGGCCGACACATCCCAAATTACCGCGCCGGTCTGAACCAACCGGGCGGGAGGAAATTTCTGGACAAGACCTTCGGCACAGACGGTTTTACCTGCGAAATCAAGGCGTTCTGGTTGCCAAACTGAAAAGTCAAAGGGTCCTCTTTCCAGAAGGGTTCCAGCCTTGGAAATTGCGTAATACCCGTACCCTGTTAGCCAGCTTCGGGCTTTGAGCAGATTGCCGATTTCAGGAATCTTTGCGCCCTCACTGACCGCTATATAAATTCGCTGACCGCGAACGCCGAACACTTCTTCACCTTCATGATAGATACAGGACCCTGCAGACGGTCGCCAGAGCAGGTCCACGTCCTTTGCCTCTGGAATCAGTTTATGAAACAGACTTAATAGCCCGTCGGCACCAAGGGCTTCTGTCTCCGGTTGTGGGTCATAATCGGTCATCATGATTGCGGGCTGACCAGGCACGAAGTTGAATTCATCTCTGGTGCGACTGATAGCGCCGAGGTTTGCAGGCAGGTTTTTTTGCGACACGACCTGGAGGGCAGTGTCCAAGGCTGATTGTTTCGGTATGCCGTAGCTCAAACATTCGCGGGAAGAGAGCTTGTCAAGCAAAGCACCGAATTCATGCAGGTTGCCGACTTCGACGATTTCGGCGGTCATGCCTTGGCCTTTGTAGGCTTTTTGGGCAAGCGAAGTTTTCACGATTTCACCCGAGGGTGCCAGACGGACGAACTTATTGATGGATTCGGCGGCTTGGAATTTTGTGAGTTGAATAGTCATGACGAAAACCCATGGTTTTTCAGGAATTTATTTTTGTTTTTCCAGCCACTCATTCAGATCGCACCCGCGCCAGGCTACCGTGCGCGGACCCAGGCGAACAGGCGAGGGGAACTCTCCGGCTTTAATTTTCAGGTAAAGCCCTGCCCTTGAAATCGGAATTCTGGCGGGTATCTCTTCGCGGGGTGTTTTTCTCCCTTTCCCGCGTTCTCGATTTTCGTCTGCCGTTTCCCTATCAACTTCACGCGCACCCACGATTTGCGGTAGGCGATACAGCCGGCTGCCTTCAAATACTTGATTTTCATGGACTTTTTGCGACATAGTTGAGCTCCTTTCCGATTAATTAGATTATTTTGGAAAGGAGCCTACCGAAATGAATTCCCGGTTTAGCGTTAACCGGGAATAATTTTTTTCACTTTTTTTTGAAAAAGTTATTTCAGGGTAATTCCAAGGAGGGAATATTCGTCTCGGAGGATTTTTTTGTACTTAGTGAGGCGGTGATTGCGAAAGGATTTGAAAGAAGTTTTTGTACCGCTTTTTGTAAAAATATTACCTTCATCCTCATTTTCATACTCAATTTCATCGACACAGGTATCTGAAAAAGACTCGCATCGCTTTTCAAGAACCGACAGCACTTCTCGCCATGTCAGGAATTTTCTTGTCGTTCCGGTTTGCTGGTCAATATGCTCACGCAAAACTTCAACTATTTCTTGCCCTAAATCATCCCATGATTCAGGCTGACGACCACTTAAAAATTCCTCTTTGTGTTTCTCAACTTTGAGCCGGGTTTCATCGTCTTGTGGTAGAACAATAGCTTCCCGCTCAATCACGGTGAAAACATGAGTTATGAGGCTTTGTTTTAGAGCTTCCCATTCGGCGGGATCGCCTTGTTGATCGGTTTTTTCAACAATCAACAATTGATAGACCAGAGAGCAAGACTGTTCAATCAGAATGTGTCCCCATTGGGCGTAGGATGGCGATTTTTCAAGCTTAGCGTCCAGTTCAGCGGCGATTTCTGAAACGCTGGCAAAAAGGTGGTCAAGGTCGATATCTTCCACGGTCGAGACGAGCCCCCCAAGTATTATCTGGTCTTCGAGGTTTCCCCGTTCGATTGCAAGGGCGTGACGCTCGATGTCGCTTTGGATTTCCTTTTCAGCAGCGGTTATTTCATCTTGCCGTTTTTTTTCTTCGTGGTCAGTCATTCATCATACCTGTCTTTTTAGTGGTATTACCTTCGCTCCAGCTTTCAGCCCATCTAAATAGTCGCTCCAGGTCTGCATCATCCTGCGTCGCTCAGCCAAATGAGCTGTTCGGTTGTAGGCACGCCCATTGGGGTCTTTCACCGCATGGGCCAACTGATGCTCAATGAAATCAGGTCGAAACTGCAACACCTCGTCAAGGATTGTCCTTGCCATCGCTCGGAATCCATGCCCAGTCATGGTATCTTTGTCATACCCCATGCGCCGGAGTGCTGCATTAACGGCGTTGTTCGACATTGGCCGGGCAACAGAACGATAACTTGGGAAAAGATAACGTCCCTCCCCTGTCAAGGCATGGAGGTCGTTCAGAATGCTTATGGCCTGATCTGATAGTGGGACAAGGTGAGGTTCTCCCATCTTCATGCGGTTACCCGGGATATTCCACTCAGCCCTTTCCAGATCAAATTCTGTCCATTCCGCTTGTCGTAACTCCCCAGGACGGACGAAAAACAAAGGGGCCAGCTGCAAGGCACATTTTACAGGGAAAGAGCCTTCATAGCTGTCTATGGTTCTCAGAAGATCGGCAACTTTCTTGGGGTCAGTAATAGCGGCAAGGTGGCCTTTTTTGTAGGGAGGCAAAGCCCCTTTTAGGTCGGTTGCACAGTCTCTTTCGGCGCGTCCTGTGGCAACAGCATAGCGGAACACCTGACCGCAGATTGTCCTGATTCTGTGGGCTGTTTCCAAAGCTCCCCTTGATTCAATCCGGCGAAGCATTTTCAGCAATTCAGGCGCTTTTATGTCTGCTATTGGACGGCTGCCGATTACCGGGAAAACATCTGCCTCTAATCTCCTGATAGTCGTGGCCGAATGGCTTGGAGACCAGTTGGCGGAAAACTTTTCGTGCCATTCCCTGGCTATTACCTCAAAGCTGTTCTCTGCCCTTTCTTCACCGGCCAGCTTTTGAGCTTTTTTAACCTCGTTGGGGTCAACACCATGGGCAAGGTGCTTTCGGGCTTTATCCCTTTTCTGCCTGGCTTCTGCAAGTGAAATTTCCGGGTATGTACCAAGAGCGAGGGTCTTTTCCTTACCGCCAAAGCGATATTTTAATCGCCAGCATTTTCCCCCACTGGGAGTCACAAGCAAATACATACCCCCACCATCTGACAATTTGACCTGCTTTTCTCCACCTTTTGCGTTACGAACCTTAACGTCTGTCAGTGCCATGGTTTTTGCCTCCATTGGGGGTACAGAATTGTCGTTGGGGGTATTTATGTTTTAAGAATGCCCCCAATTTTTTAAGATGTCAAGAGACAAACTTAGCCCACCAAAGACACTAGATAAAGAAAAAGCCCCTATTTCTAGGAGCTTTTCTTGTTTTCCAAGATGTCGTTAGACAACCTTAGATTATTAAATGGTGGAGGTGGTGGGAATCGAACCCACGTCCGAAAGTTTTCCACATCAGGCGTCTACATGTTTAGACTGTGTTTTGAGTTTAACCTTGGGATACTCCCGCAGCCAGGATTGTCACAAGGCGATTTCGCTTAAATCTCGCTCAGACACCGCGAACACTTGCCTGAACCAGCCCACTGAATTGACATCTCAAGATCCCCGCAGGCGAAAGACCAGGAGATGTGACTGCTATTAAGCAGCCAGTGCGTAAGAAACGTCGTTATCGGCGTTTATGTGTGTACCGGATTTTTAACGAGGCCAACCGGCATCCCCGACATGCAACCTGTGTTTCCGACCCCCGTCGAAACCTTATCACCCCCATGAGTTTTTATTTCACCCAACTTATTATGGTTACAAACCTAACCAATTGTCAACCATACTCTTTTATGGCTCTTGCCACCTCGCGGCCGGCTTCTTTGCGCTTGAGAGAATCGCGTTTATCGTAGAGACGTTTACCCTTGGCGACACCGACCTCGAGTTTTGCCTTGCCGTCCTTAAAATAGAGTTTGGTCGGCACCAGAGTCAAGCCCTTTTCATCGACCTTGCGAACCAGCTTCTCAATCTCGTGGCGGTGCAAAAGGAGCTTGCGCACCCGCAGCGGGTCGGGATTTTCGCGGTTGCCGAATTCGTAGGGGCTGATGTGCATGTTGCTGACAAAAAGCTCCCCCCTGCTGATGCGGCAGTAGGATTCCTTGAGGTTGACCTTGCCGGTGCGCAGCGATTTGACCTCGGGCCCCATGAGAGCCAGACCGGCCTCGTAGACTTCTTCGATAAAATAATCGTGGTAGGCCTTCTTGTTGCTGGCTATGATTTTAATGCCCATGGCTCAGGTTCTCGCGCAGTTCACCGCAGGGCATGGCCTCGTCCTGGGGGATAATATCGACAATGGTCGGCATATATTCCTCTTTGGGCAGATGACGGTTCCAATAATGGATGCCGACAAAAGTCGCCGCCAGAAACAGCACGCCAAGAATAAGGGCGCTCAGATTGGGGTCCACGCCGGTCAGAACGCTGGTGCCAAGCCACTGCCCGAGCCCTGCGCCGATGAGCAGCAGAATGAGAGGCAGAATATAAACCAGGAAAGACGATTTATAAAAAGCACGGTTGGTGGTAGCGATCTTGACCCGGTTGCCCGGTTGCGCGTGAAGCTGGTTATGTACCTCGACCAGGCGCTTGCCGTCATCGCGGCCGAGACTGCACATCTTCTCCGACGCACAGCCCTTGCAGGCCCCGGTTTTGACGCAGGTGACCACGGCAACTTCATCGCTTTTGAGAGATACAACATATCCGAATTCTTCAATCATGGTTAAACCTCATTTCCCTTTAATACGGACCCCGGGACCAATCCCGCAACCCATACCACCATGATAATAGTTCTGCCCGTTTATTACAAGGCGGCCCGTTCAACATCTCCCTGGCCGGGGTTCTCGCTGTTTTTATCCAAAGCCACATTGCGTTCATCGACAAAAACCAGATGCGGCTGGTACTGTCTGGCCTGGGCCTCTTCGACCTCGACCCAGCTGGCAATGATAATCAGATCGCCCCTGGAAACCAGGTGCGCCGCCGCACCATTGACGCAAATGGTGCCACTGCCGGGCTTGCCGGCTATGGCGTAGGTCTGGAGACGGGAAGCGTTGGTGACGTTCCAGACATCAACCGCCTCATAGGGAATAATATCGGCAGCATCCAAAAGGGACTGATCGATGGTGATGCTCCCTTCGTATTCCAGATCGGCACCGGTTACGGTGGCACGATGTATTTTGGATTTGAGCATTTTACGGGTCATATTATGAAATCTCCTCAAACAGGTAGTGGTTGTCGATCAAACGGGTTTTACCTATACGTACCGCCACAAGAAGGACCGAGTTGGAAGTCACCACCTCGACATCGGCCAAAGAGTCGCCATCACAAATCTGGACGTAATCGATGACCGCGTCCGGTTCGTGTTCAATCCTCTGGCGTACGGCAGCAATAATGGCGGCACTGCTTCTCTCACCGGCAGCCACCAACGCGGCTGCCAGACGCTGGGACTCAACCAGGGCCAGGGCCTGGCGCCGTTGTCCACTATCAAGATAAACATTGCGCGAACTCATGGCCAGGCCGTCGGCCTCGCGGACAATGGGCACGCCGCGAATCTCCAGATCCATGTTGAGGTCGCGGACCATGCGGCGGATAACGGCAAGCTGCTGGAAATCCTTCTGCCCGAAAATAGCAACCCGGGGCCGGACCAGATTGAAAAGCTTGCAGACCACCGTGGTCACGCCCCGGAAATGGCCGGGGCGGCTGCGTCCGCAAAGGGTATCGGTAAGGCCCCCCACCTCGACATAGGTGGCAAAGTCGGGGGGATATAGTTCCTCAACGTCCGGCGCGAAAACGATATCGACCCCGACGGAGCGGGCCAGGTCAACATCACGCTGAAAATCGCGCGGGTAGAGGCTGAAATCCTCGCCTTCACCGAACTGGATGGGGTTGACGAAGATGGAAAGGACCAGGACATCGCCCAAACGCCGCCCTTCACGAAGCAGGGAGAGATGCCCCTCGTGGAGGTAACCCATGGTCGGAACAAAAACGATACGCTGCCCCTGCCCGATCAGTTCTGCCGCGCAGGCATGCATTTCCTCGGGGGACTCAATGATCCTCAAGTCCCGCTTATTATTTAAAGCTGTGATCGTCATCCGGGAAGCTTCCATTTCTGACATCCTCGATATAGGCACTGAAAGCGCGGCCTAGAATTTCATCCAGATCAACATATTTTTTCACGAATTTCGGCGCGAACTTGTCGCACAGCCCAATCATGTCATGGGTTACCAAAACCTGCCCATCGCAGTGCACCCCGGCCCCGATTCCAATGGTTGGGATATGAAGCTCGGCCGTAATCTGCCTGGCAAGATCCATGGGAACACCCTCTAAAACAATAGAAAAAGCTCCGGCTTCCTCAACGGCCCGGGCATCGGCAAGAATCTTCTCGGCCTGTTCTTCCTGGCGACCCTGGACGCGGAAGCCACCCATGCGGTGAACCGACTGGGGGGTCAGTCCGACATGCCCCATGACCGGCACATCCATATCGACAATTGCGCGGATAGTCTCCTGGACGTGAACTCCGCCTTCGAGTTTAACAGCCTGGGCGCACCCCTCCTTGACCAGGCGGCCGGCGCTGCGCCTTGCCTCGGGAATATCCACCTGATAGGAAAGAAACGGCAGGTCGGCTACCAGCACGGCGTTGCTTGTTCCCCTGGCCACACTGCGGGTGTGATAGATCATCTCATCGAGGGTTACCGGCAGGGTCGTATCGTGCCCCGCCACGACCGTGCCCAGGGAATCCCCGACCAGGATGATATCGATCCCGCTTCGGTCGAGCAGACGCGCCATGGGATAGTCGTAAGCGGTCAGCATGGTTATCTTCTGCCCCTCGCTGTAGAGGCGCTGAATGTCCAGAATGGTCTTGGATTTTTTCACGTATGAAGCCCCTTTCCAACTACGGACGCCGAAAAAGAACCGCCAAAAAGCAAAAAGCCTTCCCGACTCAAGTCAGAAAGGCACTCCGCATCCACTCCGAGGACTGTTTTCCCGGAGGATTCCGCTACTAAGGCCTTCCGTCCCGGTCGTATGATCCAGGCGGCATGGGCGTCGCTGAAATAATAAAAACGCATTGCCATGGCAGGCTCCGGCACAGGTTCCGGGCCCTGAGGCAATTCAGTTGCTGACGATCTGGAAATTTACCACAACTAAAAGGCAATTACCAGACCGTGATGAAAAAAGCCCGTCCCTTTGTCCCGCAATCAACTTCCGAGGACCTCTTCCAAGGCCTGAACCAGGACCGCGAAGGGATTGAAGTTGAGGGCGTTGGTACGGGTCAGCTCCTGCTTCAGACGGCGGTAGGAATCAACCTGAACCCGGCGTCTGGTCAAAAAACTTTCAAGATTGCCCTCGGCATTAGTCCAGACCTCGGCGGTCAGGCGGTAACCGAGAGAGAGTATTTTGGAGCCCAGGGTCTGCTTGGCCATACGGTCCCAATGGTCACGCAGGGGAATAGCATCAAGTCTTTTGAACAGGTCCTCGATTTCCAGACGGACATGGACCTCGTTGTAAGTCTGGCCGATGGAATAGAAATCGAGCCCGGTTTTCTCCACCAGGGATGCCACCGGCAGAAAATTCCGAAGAAAAGGCAAAAGGACAATCTTTTTTGCTATTTCCGGCGCTATGCCAAAGGCCTCCAAGTCCTCACCCCGCTTTTTTGATTCCTGCCATTCCTTCTCAGACACCAGCGAAGCCAGAGATTTGAAATATTCTTCCATGTCGGTTGCGAATTTTCTGTATGCACCGGCCTGGAAGGGAGGCATTGAGGCATATTTGAGAGCCCAGTAAGTGAGAAAAGCAAGGCTCTCTTCAAGCTGCAGCAGAATCTCGTACTGGCGTTCACTGGGCAACCGGTTGTCCATGGCTATCAGGGTCCGACGGATAGCTTCACCTCCCAGGGCCTTGTCGAAAATCAGGTAAGTGCTGACGACCTGAAAGAGGGGCGCCCCGGCAAGGGCCGCCAACCTGAAGCCAAAGCTGCATCCGGCCCTGTCGGCTACATAATTGGTGACCACGGTGGCGGTAATCTCCCGGGCCAGGGGGTGTTTTTCAACCTGCGGCCCAGCCACCTTGATCACATCCTGGGGAAAATAATCGTTGAGAAAATCGGGACATTGCTGCAGGCAGCTAAGATCATTTTTCAATAACTCCTGGTATAAATCCATTTTGCTGTAAGCCAGGAGAATGGAAAGTTCGGGCCGGCACAGCCTTCTCTCCGGGCGGGAGAGAACCTCTTTGGCCGTAGGGAGGAATTCGCCGCCACGGTCGAGCAATCCTTTGTTGACCAGATAGTGACAAAGATCGAGAAAGGGATAGACGTCCTCACTGCAGCGCAACTGGTCGAGGGACAGGCAAAGGCTCTGATGATAGTTGTTGTCCAGAACATCACCGCAGACCTCGTCCGTCACTTCTTCGAGGAGGCGGTTTCGCTCCTCGACGGGCATGCCTTTTTTCCCTTTGTAACGAATCTGGCCCAGGAAAATTTTGAGATTAACCTCGTGGTCGGAACAATCAACGCCACCCGAATTATCGATGGCATCGGTGTTGATGCGTCCGCCTCGCAGGGCATATTCAATCCGGCCCTTTTGGGTGAACCCGAGGTTGCCCCCCTCGCCCACGACCTTAACCCGCAGCTGCCCGGCATTGATACGGGTCGCTTCGTTGCTGCGGTCGCCAACATCCTCATTGTCCTCGTTTTCGGCTTTAAAATAGGTTCCGATACCGCCGTTCCAGAGGAGGTCGGCTTCGGCCTGCAGAAGGAGACGGATGAGTCCGTCGCCGTCAATGGTCTCATGGCGGCAGCCGAGCCAGCTCCGCACCTCTGTGGAAAGAGGAATATCCTTGGCCGCACGAGGGAAAACGCCCCCCCCGGAGGAAATCAGATCAGGATTGTAGCTATCCCAGGAAGATCTCGGGAGCTTGAAAAGACGCTTCCGCTCTTTAAACGACAACTCGGGATCGGGATCCGGATCGAGAAAAATATGGCGATGGTTGAAGGCACCGAGAAGCCGGATTTGACGGGAACAGAGCATGCCGTTGCCGAACACGTCGCCGCTCATATCGCCAATGCCGATGACCGTGACCGGTTCTTCCTGAATGTCGGTGCCGAGTTCACGAAAGTGGCGCTGGACACAGACCCAGGCACCGCGGGCGGTAATCCCAAGCTTTTTATGATCGTAACCGTGGCTGCCGCCGCTTGCGAAAGCGTCGCCGAGCCAGAAACCGTAAGCCTGACTGACACCGTTAGCGACATCGGGCAGATGGGCGGTCCCTTTATCGGCAGCGACAACCAGATAGGGATCATCCTCATCGTAAGCGATAAGGGCAGGCGGCCGTTTGATTTTCCCGTTGACAAGATTGTCGGTGACATCGAGAAGACCGTGCATGAGGCGCTCATAGGCACGCCGTGAGAGCTCCGCCCCTTCTTCGCGACTGCTGAACGGCAGTTTGACGATAAACCCTCCCTTGGAGCCGACCGGGACAATGAGGGAGTTTTTGGTCATCTGGGTTTTCATGAGACCGAGAATTTCGGTGCGGAAATCGTCAAGGCGGTCAGACCAGCGGATGCCGCCACGGGCAACTTTGCCGCCCCGCAGGTGGATCCCCTCCATATCCCGGGCATGAACGTAGATTTCATAGAGTGGGCGGGGAGCTGGCATGTCGATAATCCCCAGGGCATTGATCTTCAAGGATATGAAAAAATCTGCGTCTTCCCTGCGTTGGAAAAAGTTGGTCCGTACCGTGGAGTCGATGAGATTAAAAAGGGTGCGAATAATCTTGTCTTCGCTGATATCGGCCACGCCGTTAAGGACCTCCAGAAATTCCATGCGTAAGGGGGAAAGGGCTTCCTCTTCGCGATCAAGTTGGTCCTTCCATTGCGACAATGGCTGAAAACGAGCCGCAAAATATCGAAACAGCAGGCGTGCCGCCCGGTAATTATTAACCAGGCTGCCATCGATACGCCCCCTGGAGAAGGGTGCGTCAAGCTGTCCGAAATAATTCCGATAAGCGCGCAGTACATCAATCTCCCGCCAGTCGAGTCCGGCCATTACGACAAGGCGGTTGAGGCCATCGTTTTCCAGACGCCCTTCCCGCAGAGCCCGAAAGGCATCGAGCAGCCTTTCCTTCAAAGCGTCAATATGGTTTTCAGAAAGGAGGCAAACCGAAAAGCTCTTGATGAAGATCTCGCCCCCGCCGACCCGGACCTGAAAATCGGCCTCATTGAGAACATGAAGATTGAGATTCTCCAGAAGAGGCATCAGAACGTTAAGGTCGATCTCCTGATAACTGTAGACCTGCAGCCTGTAGAAACGCTCGTTAAGCTGGAAAGGCCCCCAAAGGTCAGCATATTCTGTCCCTTGTCTGGAAAGCTTTTCCATATTCTCGACATCGCGGATGGCAAAGCGGGGATGAACCAGGGCCCGGTAGCCGTCAGAAAAACCGTCGTCGTACCTGACGCCAAGGCGCGCCCCGTCATTTTCCCCCCAACGCCGGACCAGAAGCCGGTTGAATTGTATGCCCCAGGGAAGCATAATGCGGGTCAGGGCACCCTCCAGGGCATCCATATCATAATCCTCGTCAAGATCGCCAGGAGTGATATAACCGTGCATACTCAGGTAGTCGTCGGTCATGCGTACGATATGCAGGTGAGCGGCAGACGAATGAAAGAAACGGCACAGATAGGCTTCCAGACGCTCCAGACGCCCGGCCTGGTAAAACAGACGGGGCATGATGATAAGAACGGTAAGGGCGCGGGCGGAAAGGTTGCGGATCGCCACCACCTTGACGGCGTCGAAACGGAAAAGCAGTCGGAAAGACCGGAGCATGGCCAGGTATTCCTGATGCTCCATAAAAAACAGTTCCACCTTGGGCAGCAGGTTGAAAATCTCCGAGATTTTCCGGAAGTCGTACATTTCTTCGCCGCAACCGAGTTTTTCTAACGCCGTCATTAGACGTTTGCGCAAAAAGGGGATGTCGGTGTTGACTTCCTCGCGGCGACGTTGGGTAAAAAGACCGATGAAGGCATGTTCCAGCCAGATGTCCGCTCCGGCGGGGACACGAAAACCGATATAAAAAAGGTTTTCCAGACGGTAGATGGGGCTCGGCATATCCAGCTCCTCCACCGCGGCAATACCTTGGCGCAGCATCCTGTCTCGCACGAGCCCGTTGCAGCTGTTTGCATCGCTCGTCTCATCAACAGCAAAACCATCAAAAAACCTTGTAATTCCGATTTTTTTGCCATTTTCAATGGTCAAGTTCAGGTTGTCTTTGGTTTTTTCTAGGCGAAAACAGCGGTAGGCAAAAGGTAAAAAGTTTTCTTGGCCGAGCCACTCAAGAAAAGGTTTCTGATCCCCCAGTTCGGGATGCTTTTGAAGTTCAGCGAGTTTGCCAGTCAGAGTCTTCCGGGCGCCGGCAATTTTCAGAACATCCTTAAGGACAGCACGGATCTCTTTTTCCAGGCGCTTTTGGGGAACACCATCCTTAGCCAGAATATCGATGAGAATATAGGAGTCTTGAGGTCCTTTTTTGGAAAAACCCGGTTTTCCGTTGTCCTTCAAAACAACGTTGAAAGCCGGGTGGCCCATTACGCGGAAAACCACATCCTGACGACGCAGCCAAACCTGCAACGAGTCAAGAAGAAAAGGGACATTGGGCGCCTTGGTAAAGAGAAAAGAGTGCCCTTTGAGGCGCCCTTGGACCAGAGCGACATCGATCTTGTCCCGGCTGCCGACGACAAAGGCATAAAAGAATTTCAGACAATCGGCTGCCTGGGAGAGATTGAAGCCGGCAGGAAACGCCAAGGGAACGTCCTCGCCGAGAAAATCAACCAGGTGTTTGATTTCACGGGCCGTGTCTGGATCCAGCTCTGCTTCAAGAACTTTAAAAGCGCTTTGGGATTTGGCGCGGAGGCGATCCGGAGAAAAACGCTTCTGGGAAGATTCAAAAAATATCTTCATGACCAATCAACCTTTTAAGAGCATGAGAAAACCCCTTCTTATCCGCTAAAGCATAACGCAGGGGTCCAGCATTGACAAGTTGACAGGGGCGCAATAAGCCGGGTCTATGCCAGTCAGCAGGATTCGTCGGCAAAGACTCGGGCCAGGGAGGCAAACTCTTCAAGGCTCAGGGTTTCCCCTCGTCTTCGCGGATCAATACCCGAAACAGCGATTTTTTCCGCTACCAGATCCGCCTTGAAACCGAAACCTTTGAGGGAATTAGGAAGGGTTTTGCGACGCTGGGCGAAAGCACCACGAACCACCTGGAAAAAGAGCTTTTCATCGGCAACGGCCACCCGGGGTTTATTGAGGGGAGTTAGTACAAGGACCATGGAGGACACCTTAGGTGCCGGGAAAAAAGAAGTTGGTGGAACCACTGCGACAGGAGAGACATCAAAATACTGGCGGCAGAAAACCGATGGAATGCCGTAATCCTTGTTCCCAGGCTGAGCGCAGAGACGCGCTGCGAACTCCTTCTGAAACATGAGTGCCAAACGTTCGAAAAGGTCCCTGTTCTCGAGAATTTTAAAAAAAAGGGGGCTTGAAATATTGTAAGGAAGATTGGCAACCATTTTCCAGGGGGGCTCTCTAAGCAGCTCCCGCCAATCCATTTTAAGGGCATCCCCTTCGTGAATGTCGACATCCAGATCTCCCCCGGCCTTTAATTCGAGAGCGAGATCCCGGTCGATCTCAATGACCTGCACTTCTTTGCAAAGGCTCGCCAAACGGCGAGTGAGCACACCCAGGCCCGGCCCGATCTCCAAAACCCGGTCCTCGGCAACCAACTCCGCGGCCGCCAGAATTTTTTCCACAACCCGGAGGTCGCGTAAAAAGTTCTGACTGAAGCGCCTTCTTGGAGAAAAAGCCATAAGAGTTTATTTCACAGGAAATTTTTTTTGCGGCGTCTGCGCGGCCAGCGGGGAATGCGGCAGGACTTGGCAACAGGGACCATTTTCAAGCAGATGTAATAGGTGATAACGGCACCGACAATTCCGAATACGATACTCCCCAACCAAAGGGGGGCCATCACCCCCCAGCCAAGCTGCAGCATCTCATTGAGGGTGAAACGGGCTGGAAGATGTATTCTCTCCCACCCAAAGAGAAAACGAGCAAATTCATATTCGGCAGCATATATGAAAGGGGCCGTCAGTGGATTAGTCACCCAGACCCCCAGGGCCGCAGCGAGCTTGTTTCTCTTGACCAGTGCAGCCACCAGCACTGCAAGAGCCATCTGGAAACCGAAGGTCGGGGTCATGCCGATAAATATCCCGAGCGCCAACCCCTCAGCAACCTCTTCCGATTCCCCTCGAATGCGGATCAGGCGAATATAAAAAAGCTTAATCTGTCTGACAAGAAACCAATCTCGCCACATGTTCCAATCAGCTCACGACAAACATTAATCAAAGGAAAATTTGACTGAATCCAATATCCATTGAGCAACGGCATTCAGGCTGAGAGATTCACTACAACCGTTCTCCAGATAAAAATTTCCAGCCACCGCCAACATGGCGGCATTGTCGGCACAAAGACCCGGGGAAGGAAAATATACATCAAAATCATGCCTCTCGGCAAGCATATTGAAGCGCTCTCGAAGCCCGCGGTTGCAGGCAACCCCACCGGCGACAACCACCCGTCGGAGACCGCTCCCTGCAACGGCCTTGAGCGTTTTGCGAGTCAACACATCCACGACGGCCTCCTGGAAGCCGGCAGCGATGTGACGCACTTCCTCAGCATCAGGAGAAACCTTGCTGACCTGGCTCCAAACCGCGGTTTTAAGTCCGCTGAAGCTGAAATCGAGATTATCCTTTTGCAGCAATGCGCGAGGAAACGTCCAGCGACCGGAATCCCCTTCGGCGGCCAAACGGTCGATAGCGGCTCCGGCGGGATAACCCAGACCAAGAAGCTTGCCGACCTTATCGTAGGCCTCGCCTGCCGCATCGTCCAGGGTCCGCCCCAGCGTCTGATAACAACCGTAACCATCCACCCGGTAGAGATGGGTATGGGCACCGGAAACAGCCAGGGCGAGAAATGGAAATTCCAACTCCCGCTCCAATTTAACAGCCAGGATATGCCCTTCCATGTGATGCAGCCCGACCCAGGGCACTCTCAGAGCAAAGGCCAGGGCCTTGGCTGTCGACAACCCGACCAGCAACGCACCGATAAGACCCGGACCGCGGGTCACGCAGATGCCCTCGACATCGTTCAAAGAAAGCTGCGCCTTGTGGAGAGCTTCGTCAATAACAATGCCGATGTTTTCAAGATGTTTGCGCGACGCCAGTTCCGGAACCACGCCGCCGAAACGCTCATGGATATCGACCTGAGACGAGACAACATTGGAGAGAATCCTGGAGCCATCCCGAACCAGGGCGACGGAGGTTTCGTCACAGGAGGTTTCAATCGCCAGTACCAGCATCAGTTTTTCGTCCCTCCCAGCTGCCTATAACAGGTTGGCGGCAAGTTCAGCCAGAGGAGAGCGTTCCCCCTTGGTCAGAGTGACATGGCCGTAGATGCTCTGGCCGCGAAACTTCGACACCACATAATTGAGGCCGTTGCTGGAAGAATCGACATAAGGATTATCAATCTGATAGGGGTCGCCTGTCAGAACGATTTTGGTCCCCTCCCCGGCCCGGGTGGTTATGGTTTTGATTTCGTGTGGGGTTAGGTTTTGCGCTTCATCGACAATCAGATACTGTTTGGGAATGGAACGCCCGCGAATATAAGTCAGAGCTTCGATCTGGAGAATTCCCATCTCCACCAGTTCCCGATATCCACGTTTGCGTTTCCCCTGATGTTCGACCGAGTCGAGAAGCAGGTCGACATTGTCGAAAATCGGCTGCATCCAGGGGCCAAGTTTCTCCTCGACATCGCCGGGGAGAAAACCAAGGTCCCGCCCTAAAGGATAAACCGGCCGGGAAACCAGAAGTCGGCTGTAAAAAGTCTCATCTGCTACTTTGAGAAGGCCGGCAGCAATGGCGAGGAGGGTTTTCCCGGTTCCTGCCTTACCGATCAGGGTCACCAACTGGATACTGTCGTCGAGAAGCAGGTCTAAAGCAAAGCGCTGTTCGCGATTGCGCGGCTGGATGCCCCAGATCCCTTCCTTGGGCAAGGTTCCCAGAGGCAACAATTGTTTGACATTGTCATGATAACGGCACAAGGCTGTGTGACGGGGATTGGCATTGTCGACCAGGGTCAGGCACTCATTGGGGGCAATCTCCTCCTTGGGTTCCAGAAAACCCTGACCGAAAAAACGGTCGACATCACTGCTGTCGAGGTGCAGGTCCTCGGTCCCGGTGTAGAGATCTTCGATGGCCACCTTGTCCGATTCATAATCCTGAGCATGCAGGCCCACGGCATCGGCCTTGATACGCAGGTTGGTGTCCTTGGTGACAAAAATCACCTGTTGTTTTGAGCCAACCTCGTGCATCATGGCCACGGCCAGAATCCGGTTGTCGGCCCGCTCGCTTTTGAGATCAGGCGGCAGCTTCCCCAAAGCTTCTTCAGTAACTCTAGCCACTTTCAAAGTGCCTCCGTTTTCCAGCGGGGCACCCTCCATCAGAGGTTTTTGCTGGCGCAGAGCATCGAGAATTCGCGACACATGACGGGCATTACGCCCGGTTTCGCTTAAATCCTTCTTGAAACCGTCAATTTCCTCGATAACCGTAATGGGGATCACCAGGTCATTATCTTCAAATTTGAATATTGACTGGGGATCGTGAAGCAAAACATTGGTATCCAGAACATAGGTTTTTTTCATGAAGTTTCTGCTTTCTCTTCGGAAAATGTAGCCCCTGCCGGCAACGGCTCTTTCCAGGCCATCCCGGCACTCAGGCAAGGAGTCAATTCTAATTCCAGACTATTACCTCAGATTAGAAAATCAACGCCAAAGACACAACAAAAAAGACGAACCTCAGAAGTCCGTCTTTTTTGCTTTTTTAAAATAACATCACCATTAGAGGCCGGCTCGATCACGCAAAGAAGCGGCGCGATCCGTTTTCTCCCAGGTGAATTCCGGAAGCTCCCGGCCGAAATGCCCGTAGGCCGCAGTTTTGCGGTAAATTGGCCTCAAGAGATCAAGATTTTTTATGATTTCGGCAGGCCGCATGTCGAACTCTTCACGGATCAGGGCGGCGATGTGGTCCGGTGAAATTTTACTGGTTCCATAGGTCTGGACCATAACCGACACCGGCTCGGCTACGCCGATAGCATAGGCGATCTGTAATTCACATTTATCCGCCAGCCCCGCGGCGACAACGTTTTTGGAGATGTAACGGGCCATGTAGGAAGCACTGCGGTCAACCTTGGACGGATCCTTGCCGGAAAAAGCGCCGCCTCCATGGGAACCCAGGCCGCCATAGGTATCAACAATGATTTTTCTCCCGGTCAGACCGCAGTCGCCCATGGGGCCGCCAACGACAAAACGACCGGTGGGATTAATGAAAAAACGCGTTTTCTTATCGATCAAGTCAACGGGTATAATCTTTTTGACAACCTCATCGATGATCGCATCGCGCAAGTTCTCGTAACTGACATCGGGCGAGTGCTGGGAAGAGATGACCACGGCATCGACGTGCACCGGTTTATCGTCGATATACTGAACGGACACCTGGGATTTCGCGTCGGGACGTAGAAAGTCGAGGGTCCCGTCCTTGCGCACTTCTGCGAGACGCTGGGTCAAACGGTGGGCGAACATGATGGGCATGGGCATCAGCTCAGGCGTTTCCCGGCAGGCATAGCCGAACATGATTCCCTGATCACCCGCCCCCTGCTCTTTATACAGCCCTTCACCGACGGTAACACCCTGGGAGATATCCGGTGACTGACGGTCAATGGAGGTAATAACCGCGCAGGTGTCGCAGTCAAACCCAATAGAGCAATCATCGTAGCCGATGTCCCGAACCACACCGCGGACGATGTCGGGCAATTCGACATAGGCATGGGTGGTAATCTCCCCGGCTATAAAAACCATGCCGGTGGTTACGAGGGTCTCGCAGGCTACCCGAGCGCCAGTATCCTGTTCCAGAATGGCATCGAGGACAGCGTCGGAAATCTGATCGGCAACCTTGTCAGGATGACCTTCGCTGACCGATTCGGAACTGAAAATAAAATCCGTCATTCCCATTTCAACATCTCCTGAGATTTGGAATTGAAAAAAAGGTTAAAAAATTTTTCTGGTAAGTTTCGCCTTTAATAAAGCATTGCCATCAAGGAATCTCAAAAAGTCCCGGGAAGCGCTTGTCCCCTTCGATTTTCAGATAAGCGGTAATCTCCTCCTTGGTGGCCAAATCTGAAAGCCCGTTCACAAACTCTTCGGCATCCTGATACCGCACCGCGCGCAAAATACGTTTCACGGCAGGGATAAAGAGAGCGTTCATAGAAAGTTCAACAAAACCCAGGCCTAAAAGAATCAGGGCATAGAGAGGGTCAGGGGCCATCTCACCACAGACACAGGCACCGATCCCGGCCTTGTTCGCAGCCTCGGAAACAAGGCGCAGCATGCGCAGAACCGCAGGATGAAGGGGATCATAGAGATAGGCGACATTTTTATTGCCGCGATCGACAGCCAGGCAATATTGGATAAGATCGTTGGTACCAACAGCAAAAAAGTCAACCTCACGGGCAAGGATATCGGCGAGTACAGCAGCAGAGGGGGTTTCTACCATAATGCCGACAGGAAGCTTCTCATCAAAAAGGATCTTTTCCCTTCGCAGTTCGGTCTTGACCTCTTCCAGGCAGGCTTTGCAGGCCCGGACTTCCGAAAGACTTGAAATCATGGGGAACATGACCCTGGCATGACCGTGCTGGGAAGCTCTCAAAATGGCCCGTAACTGGGTCTTGAAAAGTCCGACTTCCTGAAGGGAAAAGCGCACGGCGCGCAGACCCATGGCCGGGTTGGCTTCTTCGTGAGGACTGATCTCCGGAACAATCTTTTCCCCCCCGACGTCCAGGGTCCGGATGGTCACAGGGTGCGGGGCCATTCTGGCCACGACCGCCCCGAGAGCTTCAGCCTGCTCGTCTTCTGTGGGAATATCCGGCCGGTTGAGGAAAAGTATCTCGGTCCGGTAAAGGCCGACACCTTCGGCACCAAGTTCCAGGGCATGTTCTGTTTCCTCAGGAAATTCAAGGTTACAGCAAAGAGAGATGCGCTGACCGTCAAGGGTTTCAGCCGCCAGGCCGGCCGATTCAAGGAGTTGGTGCTCAGCATATTCCAGAGCCTGTTTCTTTTCCAGATATTCCTTGAAAACCTTGTTGGAAGGGTTGACAACAACCACGCCATCGGTACCGTCAACAATAACCGGAACACCGTTACTCGAAAATGAGGAAAAGTTTTCCAAACCGAAAACGGCTGGTATACCAAAGGACCTGGCCAAAATCGCTGTATGCGAGGAACGGCCGCCAAGATCGGAAACTAGTCCGACGACCTTTTCGCGATCGATCTGCATGGTGATTGCAGGCGAAAGTTCGTGAGCCCCGAGTATGGTTTTCTTTTCGATACCCCTGACACAGGGAACGTTCTCCCCTCGCAGGTTCCGCAGGAGACGGTCGCCGACCGAGTTGAGGTCAGCCTTGCGGTCGCGCAGATATTCGTCGTCAATACTGTCAAAAACAGCCTGAAACTTTTCCAGGGTCTGATGGAGGGCACTTTCCGCGCTGATAAGATCGTTGCGGATCAGGGCTTCGGTATCGCCGGTGAACATCTGATCTGCAAGAATCAGAAGGTGGGCATCGATAATAAAGAGATGTTCGTGCATCCGTTTATCGATGATCTTATCCTTGGCCTCCCGCAACTGCTCAACGGAAAGTCTGACCGCCTCCTGAAAAAGCTCAACTTCCCTATCCACCTCATCGGCCGTGATCGCATGGGTTACACCGGGCTGGCGGGCGCGGTTGAGGAGGAAAAGCTCACCAATAGCTATCCCAGGCGACACACCCAGGCCGGTCAGAACCCTATTCTCTTCGATATCAGTCTTCGCCGAACCCGTCATTGATCAACTCTTTCAAAGCTGAGAAAGCTTCTTTTTCATCCACGCCGCAGATTTTCACCGAGATAGTGGAACCGCGGGGGGCGGCCAGCATCAGTACCCCCATGATACTCTTTCCATCGACCTTGGTGCCATTTTTTTCAACGGTGATATCCGATGTAAACCGGCTGGCTTCTTTAACCAGAACCGCTGCAGCTCGAGCGTGCAAACCCAGCCGGTTTTTGATAACGAAATCTTCTTTTTCCATATTTCCTAAATCCAGTTCCAGATGAGGGACAGAAGAAAAACAAAACCCGCGGATAACAAAACACAGGTCAGGGAAGAAATCCCTTTTTTAAACAACAGAACACCAACACATAAGAGGGGGATAAAAACAACCCCAAGACCAGGGTTGATTTTTTCCATTTCCAGATAGTGGAAAACCAGAAACGCACTAAGGCTTCCGAGTAAAACGATGGTGGCTTCTTTCAAGCGCATGGCAAGATCGGGAAGCTGCCATTTCTGAACAATTTGAATCATATCGAGGCCCTGTCTATAGCCCTGCCAAAGCCAACCCAGGCGGCAGCCCAGATGAGGCACATTGAAAAGGACCAGGAAAACAAGAGGCGCCCAAAGCGACCCTTTAACCGCCAGAAAAAGAGAAAGGACAGCCGCCAGGGGTTTAAGTCCTCCCCAAAACAGAGAATCTCCCATAGCGGCATAAGGAAACATGGTCATCTCCTTCAAGTCTTGCGAACTGATGCCAGCCTCCTTGCCCTGCTTTTCTTCAAGCGCCAGACACATGCCCATTATAGGGCTTGCCATGTAAGGATGCGTATTGAATTTTTCCAGATAGCGGGCACAGACGCACTTCAGTTCCTCCCCCTCGTAAAAAAATTCAAGGGCCGGAAAAAGTACAAATAAAAAACCAAGACTCTGGAGCCCTTGAAAACTCCAACTTGCCTGAAGAAGAAAAGACCTGAAAAAGGTTTGAATAAAGATCTTTTTCGGCAATAGAACAACTGTCATTTAAAAAACCAAAATAGCATAAGGGTTGAAACGAACGAGGCCAAATACAGGGTTACCGAGCGGCGGACTTTCAGATTTGCCAAAATTGCGGCCGCCCCAACCAGGGGAAAAAGAATACGCAAAAAACCAGCTACAGGTTCCAGTGGCGGCCCCATCTTGAGCACGACAAAAAACAGATAAAGAAAAAGCGCTCCGCAAAAACCGATAACCACAAAGGAAGCCCAGGATGCAAAGCCAAAAACCAGCAACCCCTTCAAATGGTTTCTGCCGATATGATTCAAATGCCCTTCGGCCACTGCTCGCTGGGTAGCAATAATAAATTGACCGTTGAACCTTCGCGCCCAGCCATCAAAAACCTGGCCGATTTTTCCCAGTGCACAACAAGATAAAACCGCCACCAGCACAAGGGAAAGAGAGCCCGCCTCGATGTAATAATCTCCTGTCCCCGCCAGCAGTGTTGCTGCAATGGAAACCTGGGTATCATCAGGCGGTATAGAGGCGCCCACAGGCAAAAAACAAAGCCACAGCAATTCCACCAGCAAACCGACTTCCAATCCAACCAGGGGAGTGTCAAGAAGCCAACCCGTCAGCGGCGCGACTACAATCGGCCGCGAAATCATCAGTTGAAAGGCCGCGGTTCGGTCAAGCCCGGCAACAATGGACACAATTGAAGCTGTGCAGATGTGAGAAATTATCATTTCTATTTCGCTTGGCGGCCAAGTAATTCGCTCCACCTTTTCAGGCGGTCCGTAGGAACACACTGAGTCGAAATTTTCACTCCTGAGTTTTCCAGGCAGGTCAGGTTTTCGATATCTTCCTGTTGAAGAAATACCGAGCAGGTGACTCGGGCACCGCCCGGACCTCCATGAAGATTGCCCAGGTTTATTTCGGAGAAACTGACGCCCAGCTCGAAAGCTTTAAGAGCATCCAGAGAACTGCTGAAAAGAAGCAGAATACGCCGGCCCCTCATTTCATCAGCACAGATGATTTTATATAACTCATTAATACTGCCGAAAAGAACCTCAATATTTTTAGGTACCGAAGCGTGAATGAGTTTTCGCCGCATGAGGTTCCCGGCAATCTGATCGTTGGCCACCACGATACAATCCACATTTAAGAACGGCACCCAGGTTTCCAGTATCTGCCCATGAATCAGCCGATCGTCAATACGTGTCAGAACAATTCCCATCTTACAACAACTCCGAAAATGCGTCCTGAAGCCTCTGGCAGGAAAATCCTTAAAACTAATTTCCAAGCCCAAAAGGCCTCCAACAGCCGGGTTATTTATTCGGCAAGCAGTGCACTTGGCAGAACGATTCCTTCTTTCGCGGCCTTGCTGAGCGAGGTAGCCAGATCTGTGAGAGCCATATCCGGTTTGGCATTAAAAAAACTCAGAATCATCGGCAAATTGACGCCCGTTAGAATTTCAACCTGTCCCTCCGCCAGGAAAACCAGGCTGATATTGCTGGGCGTTCCACCAAACATATCGGTCATAACCACCACGCCATCCCCATCCCGGCCGACGGTCTCAATGGCTGTGGTTAATTTCCGATTCATGGTTTCAAGGCTGTCTTCCTTTTCCAGGCAGACGGCGGCCGCGTTCTTCAGACTTCCAAGAATCATCTCGGCGGCCTGCAAAAGAGCCTCGGCAAGAATTGTATGAGTAACGACCACCAAACCTTTCATGGCCGCTGCCCCCGATAAACGTCGCGGTGAATGACCTGGGTAATAATGTTGCGTTCGGCCAGACGGTTGTTAATATCTTCGGCAATGGAAACACTGCGGTGGCGCCCGCCGGTACAACCGATTGATATGGTAAAATAGCTTTTATTCTCTTTTTGATATTGAGGGATAAGGAACTCGAGGAGAGACAAAAGACGTTCGGAAAAGTCCCGGTATGCATCCTGTCCAGCGACAAATTCCCTGACCGCCGAATCAAGACCGCTCAAAGGTTTCAACTCCTCCACAAAATAGGGATTGGTCAAGAAACGGACATCCACAACCATGTCTGTTTCCACGGGGATACCGTAGCGATACCCAAAAGACTGGAGGTGAACGGACATGGGAATGTACAATTCTTTGTCACCGGAAAGACAGTGGAGAATCTTTCTACGCAATTCATGAACGGTCAAACCGGAAGAGTCAAAAACCCGAGTGGCCATGCTTTGCAACTCCTGCAACAAGACCCGCTCCTGTTCGATGGCATCAGGAATACCAGTTGGACTGACCAGGGGATGTCTTCGGCGGGTTTCCGAAAAACGTCGAACAAGAACCTCCTCGGAGGCATCGAAGAAAAAGATGTCAACCCTGTGGCCGGAAGCCCGAATGTCCTTCAAAACTTCGGGAAAAACTTTAAGGTAGTCGCGATTGCGAACATCAACTACTACGGCGAACCTATGGTTTCCTTGTTTTCCTTCATTGATATGCAGAAAATCTTTCAAAAGCACCAGCGGGAGATTGTCCACAACAAAAAAACCGGCATCTTCCAACACCCGGGCTGCGGTGCTTTTACCCGACCCCGACATTCCGGAAATAATGATCAGATGCAGAGTTGAAGAATTCATATTTGGGCGTCCCCTTGCTCATCACCAGTTACAATGTTAGAGCATAACCCGAAAAACACATTCCATCAAGATCATACCTTCGCGCTAAAATCTTTAATAAATGTTTTTGTGACAGAATACTTGGAAAGACAATGAGCTTGCCTTCCCCGTTTAAAAGGCCCTATGACCCGATCAATGGGGCTCGACTGCTTCAGCTCAAACACCTTCTAAATTGAATACCGGGAACCCGAGGGGACAAATAATTGTTCGTTTTTAATGAAAAAGGGCAGACCAAACCACAAGATTTACCAGCGGAAGAGACATTCATCTTTCCGCTTAACCAAAATTTCACAGGAAAAACCGTAAAAAGCACTATCCTGAGGATTGGAAAAAGAAAAAAAGCCATCCGCTTGTAGGGCGGATGGCTTACCTTCAATGAGAGAAAGCATCGAACTCATGAAAAGTCCGAAAATGCTATTCGGTGTTTTGTTGTTTTTCAACCCTTTTCTATTAGAGCTTCCCTTCTTCTTCAGAAATGATAGAAAAAACATCCTCGGCCGTGGAAGCTTCACAGAGTTTCTGTCTAACCATGGAGTTTTTCAACAGCTTGGATATGCGGGCCAAAGTCTTTAAATGAATGCCGATGGACTCTTCAGGCGCAATTAAAAGAAAAAAGAGATTAACAGGCTTTCCATCCATGGAGTCAAATTCCACCCCGTTCTGGCTGCGCCCGAAAGATATAATCAACTCCTGCAGCCCCTTGAGCTTTCCATGAGGGATGGCAATACCGTCGCCGATTCCTGTACTTCCAAGCTTTTCCCTCTCAAGAAGGACCTTAACCACTTCATCCCGGTCAAGCCCGGTCTCGACCCTCATGAGGGTATCTACGAGTTCAGTAAGAACGTCCTGTTTGCCCTTGGCTTTAAGGTCGGCTTCAATTGCATCCACCTGAAGAATATCCGATATTCGCATGTCTGACTAATGGTCCCCTTTTAATAACATTTCAATACGGAAATCAGCTCGACTGAGGCACAATAAGGCCAAAGTTTCCGTCGCTGCGCCGATAAATGACATTTATTTCTTCACTCTGGTCGTCTGTAAAAACCAGAAACATCTTTTCAAGAAGATCCATCTGCATGGCAGCTTCTTCCACCGACATCGGTTTGATGGGGAAGTTGGCCTGACGGATAACTATCGGTGTTTCCTGACCTTCTTCAAAGCTTTCAGCCGCCAGGATGGTCTTCTGCACCTGGCGCTCGCGGCCGCTCACCGGCTTGTGCCTTTTTATTTTCTCTTTGTAGCGTTTAACCTGGCGCTCGATCTTGTCCACAACGGCATCCACGGCCGCATACATATCGTTGGTCTCTTCCGACCCTTTGATAAGAATTCCCTTGGCCTGCAACGTCACTTCCACGCTATGACGAATTTTTTTGGATACACCGACTACAGCCTGGGCATCAATGGGCTCATCGATATATTTTTTTATCCGAGCGAGTTTTTCTTCGATGTAAGCTCTAATGGCATCACTGGCTTCCATGTGTCTGAACGTCACAGCAATCTGCATATCTCACACCTCCCCAAGTTAGGGTTCAAATGTCATTTCCAAGCGCTAGCCGAATAAAATGACACCGGGATGCCTTTCACTCCATATATATAAAATTAACCACAATTTCCCAATAAGTGCAAAACCTAAACAACCTGCCCGACTCAGAAATAACGTTTTCTTTCAGTAGAGGAACCGATCCCCAACATCTCACGATACTTGGTGACCGTCCGGCGGGCAATTTCAATCCCGTTCTTTTTCAGAATTTCGACGATCTTCTGGTCCGAATAAGGCTTACACGAATCCTCAGCGGCAATAATTTCCTCAATCTTGTTTTTGACGCTTTCCGAGGCAATGGACTCGCCTCCGGTGGTGTTTATACCGCTATTGAAGAAATATTTCAACTCAAAGAGCCCTTGAGGGGTATGGACATATTTATTGGTGGTAACACGGCTGATAGTCGACTCATGCATCTGAATATCTTCGGCCACATCCCGCAACACAAGAGGTTTGAGATACTCAATCCCCTGATCGAAAAAAGCGCGCTGGAACTTGACAATACTTTTGGTGACCTTGTAGATGGTACGCTGACGCTGATGGATACTTTTGATGAGCCAGAGGGCACTGCGCATCTTGTCCTGGACATATTCACCAGTCTTTTCATCGACTTTCTCGCCGCCGGCAAGAGCACTCCGGTAAAAAGAACTTATGCGCAGATTGGGAAGACCGTCATCGTTGAGAACCACGACATAATCTTCCCCTACTTTATAGACGAAAATATCGGGAGTGATGTAATGAATATCGTCCTGAACAAATGGACGCCCAGGGCGGGGTTCAAGGTTGGAGATGATTTTGGCGCTTTCGAGAACATCATCCAGACTGACCTCCAAAGCTTTGGCAATCTGCCCGTACTTGCGGCTCTCCAGCCCGTCCATGTGATCCCGAAGAATTTTTTCGGCCAGCGAACCTTGCATCTCCAGTTGTTCTACCTGTTTAAGAAGACACTCCCGGAGGTCCCGACTGCCTACCCCGGTGGGGTCGAGATCCTGAACAAAAAACAAAACCTTTTCCACCTCTTCGATGGAAGCGCCCGTCACGTCCGCAACTTCTTCCACGGTTGTCTTCAAATAACCGTTGTCATCCAGGTTGCCGATAATTTCAGAGGCAATCCGTTTTCCAAAATCATCAATCGGAGAAAGATTGACCTGCCACTTGAGGTGGTCGGAAAGGGATGTTTTCTTGGTCAGTACGTTTTCGTAAAAAGGTCGCTCTTCATCGTCTTCGGCACTCTCGCCGGCGGCATAGGTCTCCTGGGTATAATCCTCGAAATAGGTCTGCCAGTCAATTTCCTTAAGCCGGTCTCTACCATCAGCGGGGTCTAAAAACTCTTCCTTGGTCGGAACTTCCTCGGCAACTTCCTCAGTTTCTTTGCCGGCATCCTTTTCGTCTCCCCCCTCGTTGCCTTCCTCCAACACCGGGTTCTTTTCCAGTTCCTCGCGAACCATTTCCACGAGTTCGGCCCGGGAAAGCTGCAGCAGTTTAATGGCCTGCTGCAGTTGGGGGGTCATGACCAGCTGTTGGCTGAGTTTCAGTTGCTGCCTGATTTCAAGCGCCATTTTTACTCTTTTTTGTTTATGTGGTAATAAGGATTTATCGCCGCAATGTCATAGGCGAAATTTATCTCCCAGATAAATTGCCCTTGCTTCAGAACTCGCAGCAATATGTTCCGGGGTGCCTGATTCTAGTATTTCTCCTTCATTGAGAATATAGGCTCGATCACAAACGTTCAAAGTTTCCCGAACGTTGTGGTCAGAAATCAGAATGCCTATCCCTTTTTCCTTGAGTTGGGTAATTGCCCCTTGAATTTCGATTACCGCTATCGGATCGATACCGGCGAAAGGTTCATCAAGAAGAATGAATACCGGTTCTGTCGTCAAAGCCCGGGCAATCTCCAGGCGGCGGCGCTCCCCCCCGGACAGGGTGTAAGCAGGGGCTTTTGCCACATGCTGCAAACGAAAGTCATTGAGCAGCTGTTCTTTTTTTTCTTCGGCCTCCTGAGTTGGCACCCTTAGAGCTTCCAGAATCGCCAACAGGTTTTCCTCCGTTGTCAGCTTCCTGAAAACCGAAGGTTCTTGCGCGAGATAGGATATTCCAGATCTCGCCCGCATGAACATAGGCAGCCGGGTCACTTCCAGGTCATCAAGAAACACCTGCCCCTGATCTGCCGGGACCAACCCCACAACCATGTAAAACGAGGTGGTTTTTCCTGCACCATTAGGCCCCAGAAGCCCAACCACCTCGCCTGACCGGATTTCAAAATCAACGCCGCGAACCACTTCTCTTTTTTTATAAGCTTTATGAAGGTTTTTTGCAATCAGGTTTCGCGTCATTCTTTTCCCTTTTTGGGATAAAAGACCGCCTTGACCTGGCCTCCCTCGCGGCTTTTACAGATGCTTTTCTCCCCGTTTAGAAAAAAAATGATCTCATCCCCTTCCAGATAGCTTTCTCCTTTTGTCACCCTGGCCGACCCGGTCAAAACAATTTTTTCTTCCTTGGCAAAAAAAACGCCACGATCGCCTTGAGCAGTTCGCGCCCCCTGTACCACCCTGAGACCTGAAAAGGCCTCCATGCTCTCTATCCCTTTGCGCTCTTTATCATAAACGAGAACCAGTTCCGGCGCATAGAGCATCACATCACCATGTTTGGCCACGACCTCTCCACTGAACCGGACTTTTCGCAGGACACCGTCAGCTTCAAGTTGCCGGGAAGTGATCTCAATGGGTTGATCGGTTGCAAAACGTCCGACAACGCCATCATCGGCACCCCAGGAAAAAGAAGGGGCCGACAAGAGCATAAAAAGAACAGCGACTGCTAACTTAGCTCTCGTTTTTTTTAACGGTTCCAGCAATTTGCGCATTGACCTTCTCAATAATTCTCAAGGACCGGTCCTTGACACTGAATCTCATTCCCCGTCCCCGGATTTCCAGCCCATCCGCCACGAAACGAACCGGGCTTTCAGTTGAAATCAGATCATCTCTTTGAAAATATTCCAGACTCTTTGAATAAAGGGTGTATCCCTGACTCCCTTTGACCACAACATTACCCCGGACCTCCATATGTGTTCCACCGCCTGTCAACTCACCCTCATCCGCGGTAAGAACAAGATCCCCCTCCTTGCTTCCGAAAAAAGTGACCTGAACTCCTTTCAGGAGGCCATCACGACTTCGAGTGTCAAAATCAGCGGCATCAGCTTTAAGCTTCCATGACGTAATTCCGTCCTCGGTATTGGTAAGAATAACCTTTTGAAAGGAGATATCGACCTTTTTGGCTTGTGGCTCGGAAAGGATATCCTGCTCCCCTTTGCGATAGTTGACGAAAATCATCAGAAGGAGGGAGATTGCCACGAAAAATATAAGGGAAATCAATAGATTTCCAATAGTTATCTTCTTTTCCATGGGTTAGCAGTATAGCATCCCACCCCTACCCTGTAAAGACGGCCGTCGACTGTGCCCTGTCAAGGTTTTTCAGGCCGATAGCGGGCGGTAACCGCATCCCAATGACCACCCTCTTTCAAAATATGATCACAGAGTTCACGAACCGCACCACGTCCGCCTTTCAACCTGGAAATGTAGTGGACAAATGGCTTGATCTCCTCACAGCCATCCTGCACCGCCGCAGAAAACCCAACTCTGCACAACACCGGCAGGTCGACCAGGTCATCTCCCATATAGGCGACTTCTTCATCGCGCAGTTTCAGTTCAGCGAGAATTCCGGCATATACGTCAAGCTTGTTCTTGACCCCCTGAAAAACCAGGTCTATGCCAAGCTCTTGGGCCCGGTAGTTTACCACTTTCGATTGCCTGCCGGTAATCAGGCCGATTCTGATGCCGGCCCGCTGCAACAGTTTCAGGCCATGGCCGTCCTTAACATCGAAAGCTTTGCTTTCCACGCCGTTATTATCAACATAAATACGGCCATCGGTCAAAACCCCGTCTACATCGAGGAGCAGGAGCTTTATGCGGGAAATTTTCTCATTCATCAGACAATTCCCGCCTTGACCAGATCATGAATATGGATTATGCCGATTGGCACCCGGCTTTCCTCAGACTCGAAAACAAAAAGAGAGGTAATGGAATGCTCCTCCATACTGTGGAGAGCCTTGGCTGCCAGACTCCCTTTGACGATTCGCTTGGGATTACGGGTCATGGCATCGGTAACCGGGCGATTAAAAGCATCAAAACCTTTTTCAAGGGAACGACGCAGATCGCCGTCGGTGAAAACCCCGACCAGGGCACCCTCATCATCCACCACGCCGGCCACACCGAGCTTTTTATCAGTAATCTCGAACAGTGCCTCCTTCAAAAGAGTCCCGATTCCAACAAGGGGAATATCCTTACCACAATGCATGAAATCCTCTACCTTGGCGATGAGACGTTTGCCCAATGAACCACCGGGATGAAAGAAAGCGAAGTCCTCAGCATTAAAGCCCCGGCGGGTTAAAAGAGCGACGGCCAAAGCATCCCCCATAGCCAGCGTCGCCGTAGTACTGGCCGTCGGCGCCAGGCCCAAAGGACAGGCCTCTTCCTTAACCGGGATATGGATAAAGGTATCAGCGGCACGCGCCAAGGTGCTTTCGGCTTTGCTTGTGATCGCGATCAGAGGCAGCCCCATACGCTTGATGACCGGCAGGATACGGGTAACTTCAACCGTCTCACCGGAGTAAGAGGCAGCAACAACCACGTCCCCCTTCATCAGCATGCCGAGATCACCGTGAATCCCTTCAGCAGGATGAAGGAAAAACGCGGGGGTGCCCGTGGAAGCCATGGTAGAAGCAATCTTCTGGCAGATGAGCCCTGATTTTCCGATGCCCGTTATGACAACCTTGCCCCGACATTCCAGAATTATTTCAACAGCTTTGCTGAAATTCCCATCAAGGCCATCTACCAGGGCAGCGACGGCATCGGACTCAATACGCAATACTCTTTTTGCAGCATCAATAATATCAGTCATTATTAAGGCTTCCATCTTTGACAATACGGTCAATGGCTAGAATGGTCTCAAGACGTTTTCGCAACCCCTGGAGAGGCAGGGAATTGGGCCCGTCACAAAGGGCACAGGCCGGATTTTCATGGACTTCCCAGAAGAGCCCGTCAATCCCGACACCTGCAGCTGCCCGGGACAGAGCGCCGACGAAACGCCGCTCGCCGCCGGAGGAATTGCCTTGACCTCCAGGTAATTGAACGGAGTGGGTCGCGTCGAAAATTACCGGGTAGCCCAGGCTGCGCATGATAACCAGGGAACGCATATCGGTAACAAGGTTGTTGTAACCGAAACTCACACCACGCTCGGTAAGGAGGATGTTCGAGTTGCCGGCCTCCTCAATTTTGGTAACCACGTTTTTCATATCCCAGGGGGCCATGAATTGCCCTTTTTTGACATTGATAACCCTTCCGGTACGGGCGGCCGCCACCAGAAGGTCGGTCTGGCGGCAGAGAAAAGCGGGAATCTGGATGATATCAAGCACCTCGGCTGCCTTCTCCACCTGGGTGATATCATGGACATCGGAAATGACAGGAAGCTCCAGTTCGGTTTTAACCTTTTTCAGGATAGCCAATCCCTTTTCCAGGCCCGGTCCCCTGAATGATCCGATGGAACTGCGATTGGCCTTGTCGTAGGACGCCTTGAAAACAAGGCCCAGCCCGATGTCAGCAGCCAGCTTTTTGAGTTCCTCCGCCGTTCTCAGGGTCGCTTCTTCAGTTTCGATAACACAGGGGCCGGCAATAAGAACCAATGGTCGACTACCACCGAAGACAACCGGCCCTACTTCAATCTCAGATGACATCTTCTTTGTTCTCCCTGTATTTGAGGCAGGCACCGATGAAAGACTCGAACAAGGGGTGAGGACACATGGGCCGTGAACGAAATTCGGGATGGAACTGGCAGCCGATGAACCAGGGATGCTCTGGCATCTCGATCATTTCAACCAGGTCCTCTTCCTCGTAAATCCCGGCTATTCTCAAGCCATTATCCTCTAAAACCTTTCGATAGGCGTTATTGAATTCAAAGCGGTGGCGATGACGCTCGAGAATACTCTTCTCCCCATAAATGCGCCGGGAGGTCGAACCCTCGATAAGAGCACAGGGATAGGCCCCAAGACGCATGGTGCCGCCCTTTTTTTTAACCTGCTTCTGGCTTTCCATCAGGTTGATAACCGGGTTTCTGGCCTCTTTGCGGAATTCCGTGGAAAAAGCGTCCTCCAGCCCGCAGACGTGGCGGGCAAACTCCACCACGGCCATTTGCATACCGAGACAAATGCCGAAAAACGGGAGGGGTTTTTCCCTGGCATAACGGATCGCCTCGACCTTTCCCTCACTCCCCCGCTCACCAAAACCACCGGGAACGAGAATCCCATCCACATCTGAAAATGTTTCGCCCAGACCGTGCCTTTCCAAAGTCTCGGAGTCGACATATTTGAGCCGCACCCGACAGTTGTTGCCGATACCGCCATGGGTCAATGCTTCGTTAAGAGATTTGTAACTTTCGGTCAACTCGACATACTTGCCGACAATGGCAATGATCACCTCGGATTCGGGGCTCTTGACCCTCTTGACGATGCGCTCCCAGGCCGAAAGGTCAGGGGCTTTGGCCCAGATATTCAGGTAATCGGCAATTCTTTCGTCCAGACCCTGCTCATGGAACATGATGGGACATTCGTAGATACAATCGACATCTCTGGCCGTAATGACCGCCTCCTCCGCAACATTACAAAAAAGGGAGATCTTCTTTTTCATGTCATGGGGGATTTCCCGATCGCAACGGCACAAAAGAATATCCGGTTGGATGCCGATCTCGCGAAGCTCTTTGACACTGTGCTGGGTAGGCTTGGATTTCAACTCCCCAGCCGCAGCAATATAGGGGATCAGGGTCAGGTGGATATACAGGACATTGTCCGTCCCCCGGTCGGTGCGAAACTGACGGATGGCTTCCAGAAAAGGCAGGGATTCGATATCCCCTACGGTCCCCCCGACCTCGACAATGGCAACATCGGCCCCTTTGGAATTCTCAAGAATTTTGCTCTTGATTTCATCGGTTATGTGCGGAATGACCTGAACAGTTCCGCCCAAATAGACCCCGCGCCGCTCCTTTTGAATGACGGAGTCATAGACCTGGCCGGTGGTAAAATTCGATTTTCGAGTCAGCTTGGCTGTGGTGTAGCGTTCATAGTGACCCAGATCAAGATCGGTTTCGGCTCCGTCGTCAGTAACGAAGACCTCGCCATGCTGATACGGGCTCATGGTCCCGGGATCGACATTGATATACGGGTCCATTTTCTGCATGGAGACCCGCAATCCACGAGCTTCCAAAAGAGCGCCAATGGAAGCCGCAGCCAGCCCCTTGCCAAGGGACGAAACAACCCCGCCGGTGATAAACAGATATTTGGTCTTCATTGTACCGCCTTTCCGGAAACGCTGACATATGAATAAGGGCAAATCATTTCAGAGCGGCAAAAGCTCCTGCATGGCATCTAGGTTCGTGCCAGAATTTTCCGGACCCTTTCGAGATCCTCGACGGTATCCACGCCATGAGAATTGAAAGGAGTCTCAACGACCTTGATCCGGATGCCGTTTTCAAGGGCGCGCAACTGCTCAAGGCTTTCGGCAATTTCCAGGGGACTTCGTGCCATGCGAGCGAAGGTGAGGAGGAAATCCCGCCGATAAACATACAGTCCGACATGTTTGAAAACCGGGATCCGCTCCAGAAGGGTCTCGTCCTGCAATGAAAAATCCCGTGGCCAGGGCAAAGGAGAACGGGAAAAATAAAGGGCAAAGCCATCCCGGTCGGTAACAACCTTAACGACATTCGGGTTGGAAAAATCCTCGATCCTTTCCAGTGGCGATTTGAGCGTTCCCATCTGCAGTGACCCGGCAGCGAGAAAGGGTTCTATGGCCTGATCAATCATGCGCGCATCAATAAGCGGCTCATCACCCTGAACATTAACGACTATGTCCGCATTGATCCTCTCTGCCACCTCCGCCAGGCGATCTGTTCCGGAAGAGTGATCGGCACGGGTCATCAGGACCTTGCCGCCGAAACTTTCCACGCTTTCAAAAATACGCCGGTCATCCGTTGCGACAATCACTTCGCCAACATGACGAGCGCTGACGGTCCGCTCATAAACCCACTGAATCATGGGTTTTCCGTTTATGTCGGCGAGGGGCTTTCCCGGCAGACGGCTTGACGCGAAACGAGCTGGAATGACTGCCGTTACCTGCATGAGGATCCTTCAGGCTGATGAAAATCTATCGTAGAGTAAAAAAATCAAAATACGATGTCAAGATAATCGACTGATAGAGCCGAAGTGTGCTCACGGCTTCTTTGGCCGAATTGAAAAACTGGCCATAAACAACTATTCATGTCGTTGGCACCGCTCACTCAAAAAACGACACTGATTATGCCAAAAAAACTTGAAAAGCACCAGCCGAACCCGCGCAACAGCCAACAGCTTTGCTTCCACAAAAACAAGAAAAGCTCAGGCAGGAAGGTATCTGTACAAAAATCCGCTGAGCAAATTAAACAGGTCAAAAAACAACATGCTGCCCACCACCATCAGCAACACCCCGGTAGCCACTTCAATAGCCCGTATATAATTACGAAACCGCTGGAAAAAGGAAAGAAAACCATGGAAAAGAATAGCTGCCACTAAAAAAGGGATGCCCAGGCCAGCCGAGTAAGCTGTCAAAAACACCATCCCCTCACCGACATTGGCCGAAGAACCGGCGACGAGAGCAAGAATAGAACCCAGGATCGGCCCGATGCAAGGAGTCCAGCCCGCCGCGAATGCCACCCCGACCAGGAAAGTTCCAAAAAAGCCGGTCGGCTTGTGTTGGAGCTGTACTCTTTTCTCCCCCAGCAACAGGCCAAAGTGGAAGAGGCCGCTGACGTGAACACCAAAAAGGAAAATCAATATTCCACCGATTTTTTGTATCCAATAGATTCCTTCCCGCATGAATGACTGCAAAGAAGAGGAAAGAAAACCGGCCAGAGCACCAAAAAAAATAAAGATTGCTGAAAACCCAAAGATAAACATCAGCGTGTGAAAAAAAACCAACCGGCGCACACGCCTGTCACTATGGGGCTCTTGAAGCTGCCCGAAGGTCAATCCTGTGATATAGGTCAAATAGGAGGGTATCAGAGGCAGTACGCAAGGCGACGCAAAAGAAAGAACACCCGCAGAAAAAGCAATCCAAAGAGAAATATGCTCGGCACCTTGAGGCACGTCAGGGTTTCCCAATCAGAGAGCGAAGTTTTTCAAGGTTCTCGGCCGTCATCCAGTCGATATACCCCAGATATCTGTGCAGGAGACGACCGTTTCTATCTATCAGAAAAGACTGGGGAATATTGAAAACACCGTATTGCTCTGCTACTTTGTTCGTCGTATCAAGGAGAACAGGGAAGGTTAACTCAAAATCGGCGGCAAATCTTTTGGCGGGGGCAATGCGCGTCTCAATATTAACCCCAAGTACGGTGAAATCAGCGCCCCCAATGGTCTGGAAAAGCCGGTTAAGGGAAGGCATCTCCTCCCGGCAGGGACCGCACCAGGAAGCCCAAAAGGTCAACAGAACCACCTTCCCACGCTGTTCGGATAAGGTTACAACATTTCCTTTCAGATCGGGCAATTCAAAAGCAGGGGCCGGTTCACCTGAAAATCCTGTCTGAACAACTGGTTTCGAAGGGAAAAATTTGCCGCCGTAAGCGTACAGGAACGCAGCCAGAACAACAAAAAACCCTAATAAAAACCGTTTATTAGCAAACACTCTATTCATATTCCAGGAAAACGGACCATAAATCCCAGCTATCGGCAACAAGCTGTTTTCTTTCTGGAAAACACTTTAACCAGTATCATCGCCCCAACTTGAAAAGTCAAGGCGATGGAGCCCTTGAAAACTTGCCCTCGATCCGACAATCTTACTCAAGCACTACTTTCAAACAATAATCCTGAAACAAAACCTTGTCGCCTCCGTAAATTTTTCTCCTTTTCCTGACTTCAACCTCCTCGTTTACCCGGACCATGCCTTCGGCAATGACAAACTTGGCCTCTCCCCCGCTGCAAACCAGGTTTTCCATTTTCAATAATTTAAATAGCTCGACAGGTTCTTCACGGATTGTGACAGTTCTCGATTCCAACGTTATTATCTCCTGAATAAATATGGGAAGTGCTACAGAATATCGTTTGCAGAAAAAAATTAATGACGCGCTGTGTTGCTTTCGTTTTTCCTCAAACGATCCCAGGATGTGGGGCGCAACCTGACGTTATCGAGAAAAATTGTCCTGGGCCTGGGGAGACGAGTGGCAAATATTCCGAGCCCGCGGATATCCCCCATATCCATTTTTCTGGTTTCTGGTGCATTTTTGACTTTTTCAAGGGCAACCTGAATCGAGTTCCAGCCTTTTTGAATCGTAAAGCTTTGGTTGAACCGATCATCGTAGGACTGGACACCCTCGCTATGTTGCTGATCGTGTATTCTGCAGGTGAGTCGGAGAGGTTCGGCTAGAGGGTTGTACACATCAAAGGACAGCACTTCATAGGTTTGCCAGTCAGCGGGAAAATAGACAAGGGAAATACCCGAATAAGTGGAGGTCCCCAAAGACACTTCCAAGGAACAACGACCGCTCGAAGCTATGTCGCTTACAATATCCCTACCGGCACCACCCTCCCAGCGATCCTTTTCCAAAGGCGTTTCAAAATCAGCAAGCAGGGGGAATTCAGCATCGGCAACCATTTCATCAGTGATTGCCACACCGAAAGGAATAGTGGCGGCCAAAACAACCAGAACAGTAAAAAATTGCATAACATGGAGCCTTTTTGCAGACCACTCTTTCCTGCCGGGATTGAAAAAGAAGAGGCTGATAAAAGACCCGATAAGGTTTCGCAACATATCCCAAAAGCCCGGCGTTCTCGAAAAACCGACTTGCGTCAACTCGATCAAAAGGCCACCGAGAAGAGTTATTGCCACAATCCAAAATATTTGAATTTTATATGGTTTTTTACCCAGAACTGGAACAAACGTCACGAGGAAATAACTGGCCAGGGCAAAAAAGAGTATGTGGCCAAGATCCCAGAAACATTGGAAGGATCGGCTTGAACCGTATCCCGGTCCGAAAAAGAAAAAGAAGGGAAAGATAAGGAAAAGCAGAAAAGCAAAGGTTAACTTTTTCTTCTTCAAAATAACCTGCTGAGAAATATTGAGGGGAAAAGGCTTTCAAGTCGCCGCTAATAGAATCGGCCACCGTACTTGGGCTAAGGCAGTCAGCGCAAAATTCCCAGGGCTTTATCAAGGTCAGCTCGCAGGTCATCGGCATCTTCCAGGCCAATGTTCAACCGGACAAGAGTCTTCCCTGTATACCGGGACGCCTTGGAACGTTGACATTTGCCGGCCGTAACAAGGCTTTTAAATCCCCCCCAGCTGAAACCGATGCCGAAAAGCTCCAAAGTGTTTATAAACTTGGCCAGTTTTTCTTCCGCGCAATCTCTTTTTAGGGTAAACGCAAAAAGTCCCGAAGAACCGGCGAAATCTCTCTGCCAGAGATGATGCTCAGGGTGACCGGGCAGGGCCGGATGAATGACTTCATCAATCAGATCAACACCTTGCAACCAGCGGGCAATTTCCAACGCGGATTTTTCATGCTGCTTCAGACGAACGGACAGAGTCTTCAGGCCTCTTAAAGCTGCAAAACAATCGTCCGGGGAGGCATACAACTCCATGACACGATAAAACCGTTCAAAAGTTTCCGCGTATTGTTTATTCACCGTCGCCGTCCCCAGCAACAGATCGGAGTGACCGGAAATGTATTTGGTCGCCGATTGAATGGAGATATCCACCCCCAACTCAAAAGGTTTGAGATACAAGGGGGTGGCCCAGGTATTGTCCAGAACCGTCACGATCCCCCTTTCCGCGGCAACCTTCGTTACCGCTCGAATATCCTGAATTTCAAAGGTGTTGGAACCGGGGGATTCAAGAAAGATCAGGCGGGTTTGAGGGAGGATAAATTCCTCGATATTTTCACCCACCTCAGGCGGAATAAAGCAAAACTCTACGCCGTAGCGGGACAATACCTCACGGCAGAAGCGGGCCGTGGGACCATAGACGTTATCGCAGACCAAAATATGGTCGCCACTTTTTGTCAATGCCAGAAGCGTGTTGATAATGGCACTGATTCCCGAAGGGAATGCCCGAGTCAGGTGTCCCCCTTCAAGGCTTCTGATGGCATCCTCAAAAGCCCGTTGAGTCGGCAAGCGGTCCGTACCGTAACAAACCCCTTCATATTGCCCTGACATGGCACGGACAAAATCCTCATAACAATCAAAAAGCACGGTTGAGCCTTTAAAAACAGGCGGATTTATAGTATTAACCGGTCTGCCATTCACTTCCGTGAAAGGGTCGACCACAGAAATCAATGAGGTTGTATCCTTCACAACTTACATATCCTTTATTGGTCTCGGAGCCTATCCTCAACCGCCATTTTTTCGGCACAGCATAAGAAAAACATTGAAGTTTTCAACTACCCCTTCGATTTTACGCCGGATAGTAAAACAGTCGCAAAAACAAACAAGACCAAATCCTGCGTTTTGAGCCATAATAGAAAGTTCTTTTCTGCTAAACCCGTCATGCTCGCCGAAACCGGCTCCATGAAACAAGGTATCCCCTTTTTCAAGCTCGGCAACGGCCAGATAACCCCCATCATTGAGAAGACTGAAGAGTACTGATAGAACACTTGCCGGTTGAGGGATATGGTGAAGTGCCATCATCGTAAACACAATGTCGAATTTTTCTCTGACCCCTTTTCCCCCCGACGTCAGGTCGAGCAGCAGAGGCGTCATATTCTTCACTGCGCCGGCCGCTATTTTCCTTTCCAAAACATCCAGCATACCCGGGGAATTATCCACAAGAGTGATATGGCCCAGGTCATCTTTAAGGGCAAAACTCAGCAGCCCGGTCCCACAGCCAAATTCCAGAGCTTTCATCTCCGGGTCCAGCGCCACATGGCAGCGAATTTGCCGGGCAACGGCACAGGCACGCTCCACCTTCTGCGGGTCCTCGTCCCAGCTTGCCGCCATCTCATCAAAACGGCTGGTCAAAATAGCTCCCCATTTAAAGACAAAAACTATTACTGATAATAATTTACAGTTACAGACACCTTTTTCAGGCATCCTATCAATTTGTGAACAGAAAGTCATCCGGCCAAAATATGAATGGAAAGGTTTTCGTAAATATTCAGCACAAGGACTTGTGTCGCCCATGGAAAGGGCATCTGCCACCCGGATGGCGGCAGCTAGGCTCCATGGATGGGTTCACGAGGCCCTTGGAATGGGCGATGCGAGGCATTGCGCTGATAAACTGAATAATTACAGGTTTTCTTAAAATTGAACGTAATTGGACAAACTGTAGTGGGAAAAAGGGATCCTACATTGGATGAAAGAAAACTAAACCGGGCTCAGGAGCCGGAAAACCCTGTGTATTCAACCCCCAACAAGGTAATGTCGTCTCGGACTTTCGATTGTCCGGAAAAACTCGAGAGGGAGGAAATAACGCTTTTACAGGCATTTTCCAAGGACTCTCCCACACACCGGCTCAAGGTTTCGTAAAGGCGGGCCTCTCCAAAAAAGGTACCTTCCCCATTCTGGTGTTCGGTAATCCCGTCGGTATAAAAATAAAGCCTATCCCCTTTTGCCAAGACGACTTCCTCTTCAGGAAAAGGGGCATCAATGAGTCCGACAATCGTTCCCCGCTCTTCCAAGGGTATCACCGTACCATCACGCCTGATAACCACCGGAAGCGGGTGCCCGGCGTTGCTGAACCGAACCTTGCCCGTACGCATGTCCAGTACGGCATAACAAATGGTAAAAAACTTTTCAAACCTTTCAACCGGGTATTCCTGATTGAGGTAAGCGAGGACTTCCGCAGGGGGAACAATCTGATAAAAAGGCGGATAACTGACCCTTTTTTTGACGACCTGACTCAAATGCTGATCAAGGGCCTGGGAAAGGGAAACCGTCACCATGGCGGCTGGGAAACCATGGCCACTGACATCCAGGATATAGACTCCGAGAAAATTTTCATCCAGCCTCACCACATTGAAAAGATCTCCCCCGACAAGCCCGTGCTCACTGGGAAGGAACTCCCAAGCAAAGGAAAATTCCTGGATTTCAGGAGCTTCATGGGGTATCAAACTTCTTTGGATGTAAGCAGCCGATTCCAAACTGCCGGCAAGTTCCTCCTCCCTCCTCTCCAACAACGCACGAGCTTGGGCCAGTTCTTTGTTTAATTGGGCAATCTGATGCTCGGCAGTAATTTTAAAAGTCACATCTTCGGCAATAAACGGGAAGTTGGCCCTGGGAAGCTCCTGGCAACAGGACGGCAGAGAAAGGTGGGGGTCATCAACAACAAGAATCACGGCAATTCCATCGGTTCGGCAGTGATTCAAAAAATCCGTCAGAAGTATTTCAGCCCCTTTGCTGCTTAGAACGGGCTCAACAATGACCACATCCGGCTTCTGATCCCTCAGGTTTTTATACGCTTCGTGAAGATTGGTCGGCAAACTTATACGAACCCCAAGACCTTTAAGCAAGCTCTTTAACTGCCGGGTTTTTTTGCCATCCTGAAAGGATGCGAGAATCGTGCTGTTGAACAGGTCACCAGCAGGCATGCGGTCATCTCCAAAGACTTTTTTTGACCAAACTTTCCAATTTAAAGAGACTTCAAGGATTGTTCCAACTAATCAACTCAGAAAAAAATGGGGAGAATTAATCGTGGCTCTCCCCATTCGTCATACCAATTAATTATATCCGAATTTTCAACGTTTTTTTCTTTTCTTCCGCTTCTCTTTAGCCACCATGAGATCCCCCAGGGTTCCCATCCCCTTCGAAGCCGGTTTTTCAATGTGGGTGGTCGGAACCTCTTCCCCATCACATTCATCATCAGCAGGCAAGAGTGAAATGCGCCGCTTCTCCAGGTCAATCTTCTCGATGCTGACAACCACGGTTTCTCCCGGACGGAACACCTCCCGGACATCCTTGACTTTTCGACCGCCACCCAGGCGGGAAATATGGATCAGACCGTCAACACCGTCTTCCAGTGTAATAAAAGCACCGAAGTTGGTCAGTCTCGCCACCTTGCCGTTATAGGTTCCGCCTTCGACAAAAGCTGAACCGACACGACTCCAGGGATCCGCCAGAGTTTCCCTGAGGCTGAAAGAGAAACGATTGTTTTCCCAATCACAACTCTTTATCGCCACTTCCAACTCCTGGCCAATTTGAAGAACGCTGTTGATATCCTCGACATGACCGTAGGAAATTTCAGCCAAGGGCAGCAACCCCTCTATCCCACCGATATCGACAAAAGCACCGAAGTCTTTGAGATTGGTCACACAACCTTTAACCACCTGCCCGACCTGCAGAGTCTCTTTAAGTTTTTCCCGCAGTTGAGCGCGCTCTTCTTCTACAATCACACGGTGAGACACGACGATATTGCGCCCCTGCTCACTAAACTGGGTAATTTTGAAGGCCAGGGATTCCCCGACCGGATTGTCGATATCCTGACGCCGCAGTAGACCAAGCTGGGAAAACGGACAAAAGGCCCTGACCCCGCCGGGAAGTTTGACCTCATAACCTCCTTTAATCTCTTTTTCCAGCCTGCCCTCAACAGGGATGCCATTACGCCAGGCCTCCTCCATCTGGGACATGCCGGCGGCCCCGCTGCCGAGGCGGGTGGTGAAGCGCAACTCTCCACCTCTACCGGAAAGAAAATAAGCGCTCAGTTTATCACCCGCAGAGACGGTAGGATTCCCGTCTTCATCCAGTATTTCCCGAACATCCAGAATCCCTTCCCCTTTTTGACCGACATCCAGAAAAATCCATTCGTGCCCGATCTGCAGAATGGTCGCCGAAACTTTTTGACCGGGCTGAAGACGCGTTCCCGACGAAGCCAGGCTTTCCTCCAGCAGCTCGGCAAAATTTTCCTCTTCATTGATGTTGTTCTCATTTTCTTCCATATCCACCTCGAATCTTTCGTTTGTAATCCCTCTGCATCCGACAGGATGTGCTCAACCTTCAATTACAAGGGGAGAGAGATTTTTCTTCGCTCAGGATCAGCCTGAGGTCTGAAAAAAATGGCTATGTGACCGACTATCCCCACCAGCGTCGCAGCCGTCTCTTTCGAAATCGCGTCGGCCATCTGCTTTTTAACTTCTTTCTCCTTAAATTCCAAAAACTTAACCTTAATTAGTTCATGTACATCAAGAGCTTCATTCAAGGCCCCGGTCAAGGCTGGCGAAAGCCCTTTGCGGCCGACAAAGACAAGAGGCTTCAGCCCATGTGCCATCGCTTTTAAATATTTCTTCTGATGGCTTTTAAGTCCTTCTACGGGAACATTCTCCATTAATTTCTCCTTCAAAGTCCGGCTCTTCTATTTTCTTCAGACAAAAACATCCAAACGCTCTTTTTTTACAAAGTTTGAACCTGAACCCGTGCCTCAGGGTTGGGAAAAATTTTAATCGCTTTGCCTGAAGTGTTTCAAAAATCTCGGTTCATCGGTGATTTTTGAAGATTTAGACAGGGCATTGACTTGCGCCAGGGTCCCATCATACCTCATAATGGCAACTCGAAAACCATCCTAGGGAAGGCTAATGCCTTTTTCAAGAGCAAACTCAAAAGTCCTCCACCCTAAAAATTGGAAAGCCGGCAACACAGTTGAAAACTTCTTGTTCCAATCAAGGAATAACGGCATTATTCCACTCCAATTCTCCGGAAAAAATAAATTTTCTCTCACAATGATTTGACAGATAAGGGATTGGGTTCTATCCTCACTTGAAGGAGATAAATAGCATGAAAAAACATTTGGTTCTGGTCGGTGGCGGCCATGCTCATATGACAGTAATGCTGAGGCTGGCCGAAATTGCCCAGAAGGGTCACCATCTCACACTTGTCAGCACCTCTTCTCATCATTATTACTCCGGCATGGGGCCGGGAATGCTTTCCGGCAACTACCGTCCCCAGGATATCCGCTTTAATGTCAAAAAAATGGTTCAGGACCGCGGCGCGAATTTCATAGAAGACCACGTTATCCGCATTGATCCGTCCTCCCGCATCCTCCACCTGGCTTCGGGAAAAAACCTGAACTATGATGTTGCCTCCTTCAATACCGGGAGCGGCGTCCCCCTGGAAAAGATCGCAGCCAAAAGCGACGATATTCTTCCCGTTAAACCCATCATCAATCTCATCAAGGGGCGTCAAAAGCTGTTGTCCTTATTGGAAAAAGGCACGCCTAAAATTCTCGTTCTCGGCGGCGGGCCCGCGGGCGTGGAAATCGTCGCCAACGTTTGGGCCGCCGCCCAAAAGCAGAAAGGCGAGGCAGATATTACCTTGGTTTCCGGCAGCGGTCTGCTAAAAAAACACCCTCCCAAAGTGGCAGACCTGGCGGCCTATTCACTAAAAAAGCGCAATATACAGATTCTTCAGGGCGCGCATGTAACCCACATGGAAAACGGCAAGGCAAACCTTTCCAACGGGCAGACTCTTGACTACGATTTAGCTTTTGCTGCTTTAGGGGTAACGCCATCCCCGGTTTTTCGCGATTCCGGTCTTCCCGTCGGGCCGGACGGAGGCCTCATGGTCAATGACCATCTACAGTCCGTCGCCTATCCTGAAATTTTCGGGGGCGGTGACTGCATCTGTTTTGAAAAACACCCCCTGCCAAAAGTAGGTGTTTACGCCGTCCGGGAAAACCCTATCCTTTTTCACAACCTTCTTTCCAGCCTGGAAGAAACCCCTCTTATCCATTTTGAACCTCAAGAGGATTACCTGCTGATCCTCAACATGGGAGACGGCACAGGAGTTTTTCACCGCAGAAATATCATCTTCCATGGCAAACCCGCCTTTATCATTAAGAACTGGATCGATCAGCGTTTCATGAAAACCTTTCAGGTCTCCGGTGAACGAAACGAAAATTTGGAGCCCGAGCAAGACTGAGCATCTCACAAGGAGCCGACAGATATGGGTATTCTTGATTATTTCAAACCGATTTCCAGCTGGTCCGCAGAAAAGGTTCGAAAATTTTTGCAGGAGAACAAACCGGAAGCATACAACCTCCTGGACGTGCGCCAACCCAAAGAATATACCCGGGAACACCTGCCGGGAGCGATCCTTGTTCCCATGAGCGATCTGCCTGAAAAAATGAAGGAACTTGACCCTGAAAAACCGACCATCACCTACTGCGGTATCGGGGTTCGCAGCCGCGCAGCGGCTTCCATGCTCAGCCACGCAGGCTTCCGACAGGTCTACAGCCTGGAAGGTGGAATCAAGGCCTGGAATGGCGTGGTCGCCGAAGGGGAACCGGAAATGGGTATGGCCTACTTCGAACCTGCCCGTAGCATTGAGGAATTTATCGGTCTGGCATGGCTCATTGAAAGCGCGACCCAGAGCTTTTACCTGAAAATGGCGGAACGTTTTCAAAATACTGAAGCTGAGCCGTTTTTCAACCAGATGGGTTTCATCGAGGAACGTCACCAGGCTTTTCTCGAAGTCCTTCTTGAAAAAATATCCCACCAGGAAAAAGACGAGAACTTCCCCCAATCCCTATTACCGTCCCTGCCGCCGGAGCCGGTCATGGAAGGCGGGATCAAACTCAAAGACGCCCTCGCCTGGGCGGAGAGTCACGATCTCGGTGAAATCCTGCAGATGGCCATCAGTTTTGAATCTAATGCCTATGATCGTTACCTGCTCATGATTCCAAAGATGGAAGACGATGAGACCCGCGACCTTTTCCGGGTTTTGGCCGAAGAGGAAAAAGCCCATCTCAGCCATTTGAGCAATTATCTCGATAAAATTCTCGCCCGCTCCTGAAAAGAAAAATCTTTTGAACCCCGCGGAACCAAAAAAGGAGGCCGTGTCCCGGCCTCCTTTTTTGGTTTAAACTTGCAAACAGTCATTTTTTCAGGCTTTTCAGATAACGATAAAAATCCGAATCCGTTGAAAGCACCATGCGGCTGTTATTCTGAATAGTTTTCGGATAAGCCTCCAGCGTTCTCAAAAAAGCATAAAATTCAGGATCTTCGCCATAGGCTTTGGCATAGATGGCGGTAGCGGTGGCATCCGCTTCACCCCGGATCTGAACCGACAGACGGTAAGCATCGGACTGAATCGTTTTCAGTTCTTTCTGCATCTGACCAAGGATATCCGCCTTTTCGCCCTCTCCTTCCGAACGGAATTCAGCGGCGACTTTTTTCCGCTCCGATATCATTCTCTCGTAAACCCGTTGCCTTACCTGATCGACGTAATTGATTCTTTTGATCTGCACATCGATGAGATCGATGCCGTATTCCGGGGTATTTTCCCGCGCTCTGGCGAGAATATCCTCGAGAATTTCTTCCCGGCCGACCAGGGAAGACTTGTCCACGGGCTTTCCTTCAATCTCTATTTCCTCCACCGCAGCATCCCCGCTCTGCAGCGAAGGTTTATAGTCTTTGCCGCGGACCAGTTCAACCAGCAGATGCCCGGAAACGGCATCGCGAACCACGGAATCGATGATGTCGTCGAGACGGCTCAACGCGCCGCTTTCCGTGCCCACGGTTTTAAAGAACTGCAATGGATCCGAAATTTTCCAGCGCGCTGTGGTGTCGAGAAAGATATACCGCTTGTCCTTTGTCGGGATCTGATTGGGATCCCCGTCCCATTTCAGGATGCGCCGCTCGAAACTATGAATTTCCTGAATGAAAGGAATTTTAAAATGGAGACCGGCCAAACGGACATCCCCGACCGGCCGGCCGAATTGGGTGACAATGGCCTGTTCGCCTTCGCTGACGATAAAAAATCCGCCTTGGAGAAAAAGGGCCAGAATGATCAGCAAAAGAATAATGGCAGGTCTTTTCATTGTTTGACCTCCTTTTCAAACTGCCGCAGGGGGAGGAGAGGCAAGGCCCCGGCTCCTTCTTTATCCATGATATAAATTTCACTGACTTTCGGAAAAACCTGCTCCAGGGTCTCGATGTAGAATCGTCGGCGTGTCACCTCAGGGGCTTTCCGGTACTCCGTCAACAGGGCCGAGAACCGTTTAGCTTCCCCCTGGGCGCGATTGATGCGCTCAACCGCATACCCCTCGGCCTCCAGAATCCGGCTTTTCGCCACCCCGCGTGCTTTTGGAACCTCGCGGTTATACTGCTCCCGGGCCTGAAAAATCAGGCTTTCCTTCTGCTGTTCAGCTTCGTTGACCTCATTGAAGGCGGCCCTCACCGGGCCGGGAGGATTCACGTCCTGAAATTTGACCGTTACAATGCGAACGCCAATGTCATAATCGTTGAAAGTAGCCTGGAGATCCTTCTGGATCAGGGATGCCAGGAGAGCACGGTCGGTCGTCAGAACTTCCGTCACGTTGGAATTTCCCACCACCTTGCG
>JAFGRU010000042.1 GCA_016934985.1 Deltaproteobacteria bacterium | reverse complement strand
TCCTTGAGTTGCGCCCAGCCGTCCGAAGTGTACACGCGCCGGGGAGCGCCGCGCCGCAGGTCTTCCAGAAACAATGGCAGGGTGATTTCCCCTTCTCCCAGCACCAGGTGATTGACCCCGGGGAAATCGTCATTGCACGAGGTGAACAGGGGACCGCCGGCGACCGTCTTGATCCCCAGGCGTCGGCAACGGTCGATGACCTCCTGCGCCGACTGCCGCTGTACGGTCATGGCGCTGATGAAGACGTAATCGGCCCACCTCAGGTCCTTGTCGGCAAGAGGATCAACGTTTATGTCGACCAGTCGTTTTTCCCATGTCTCAGGAAGCATCGCCGCCACGGTCAAAAGCCCCAGCGGCGGGAAACTCGCCTTCCGGTTGATGAACTTCATGGCGTGCCGAAAACTCCAGAAGGTATCGGGATAGCGGGGATAAACAAGAAGAATTTTCATTGGAGCCCTCCCGTCGTGCTGAACGACGGACCGAGTGGCCACTCTTGTCAAGGGTGAGCTCTCGGCCCCCAAGTCCGACAGACTCACAGCACCGCTATTTGACAATCAGGTCGTTTTTCACCGAAACGACCCCCTCAACACTGCGAGCTACTTCACCTGCCTTTTTGACGCTCTGCGCCGAATCGACAAAACCGCTTAACTGCACTTCCCCTTTGTATGACTCGACTTCGATCTGCATACTTTTCAGGGTTGGTTCGTTGAAGATAGCCGTTTTCACCTTGGATGTGATGACGGAGTTGTCGATATATTGGCCGGTACTTTCGCGTTTACTGGTGGAAGCACACCCCATGAATGAGGCGGCCAGGATCAAACAAGCCAAAAAAGTCGTGATGCGATTTAGCTTTAACATAATTCGTTCTCCTTTAGGTCTGAGGCCATTGATTTTGTTTCCGGAACACTCGGTTTATCTTGTTACCGTATAACACCTTTTTCATGCCAATTTTAATCTAGCCGGCTGTCATTGCGCCCGCGCCTCTATCAGCACCTCCGTTCCCGCAGTGGCGGCGATCGTGTTGAACCTGATGTCCGGCTCACTGTCGAGAAGGTTCATTACTCCGATCAGAACACTGAAATGGCTGGATCGCAGATGGGTGTTCAAGTCTTCCCTGTTCTCCCATTGCTCCTGGAATAAAAGAATATTTTCAGCCTCAATATCCACGTAGCAATTACAGCTTATACAGCCAGGTTCGCTCCGGATCTCACCGAGCATGGCTTTAAAGGTTTGAAGAATCTCTGCCCGCTTTTCGGACGGCATCGTTACCATGATTACGGTTTCAATCATGAGGCAGCACCTTCAGCCCTGAATTAATAGATGATAAAAATGAATTTTTCTTGGTCACTCTGCGATCTATTAAACCATCTCGGTTGTATGTTCATAACCATCTTGTTGTGTAAAAAGGAAGTACAGTCTATTGCTCGAAAATCTTTATCAATTTCTTCATATAATTTAATCTTCAAAAATATATCAGGCATTTTCTTTACTCCCTTTGGAAACAAGAAAAAACTAATAGGACCACTTCCCCACATTCATCATAGAAAAGGAACTGAAACTGAAAATTCCAAAAACTTGCAGGAGCCACAAAACTACGACAATGATAACAACAACATTCAAAATCGACTTTATGGATCCCGCCATCGGGATGAATCGGTTGACTAGCCAGAGAAGCACACCGACCACGATGAGGACTATGACCAAATGAAGTAACGGCACAGGGTAATTCACCTCCTCCCTTCAACGGATGATAACAAAAACCTCGGTCATCTAAAGCCGGCCCAAAAGCAACAGGATGAGGAGAATCAAAAGGATCAAACCAAGCCCGCCACTCGGGTAGTAACCCCACTTTCGGCTGTGAGGCCAAGTTGGCAGGACACCCAGCAACAGCAAAACTACGACAATGATCAAAATCGTCCCTAACATACTGTTTTTCCTTTCATCTTTAAGCGACACGATTTCGCCCTAGTTCAGCTGCCCCCTTTGAATAACCACGTTGCTTTGCGGAAAACAAGGCCATGTTCATAATCATTCTAAAAAAGTAAATCGCAACGAACGTGCCGGAGGTGATCAGTGGGTGCATGGAGTTCAAGGTCATAATTTTACAAGTGAAAATTGAAAGTAAAGGGCGGGGCAAAGAAAAATCCGTCAGCGGCAGCCGTCATATTTAACATAACTGCAATATATGACGGACAGTGTGGCAGGGCCTGCTATTTATCTCACCAGCCAGCGTCTTTTTATCAAAAAACCGAGAAGATAAAATGACGGCAATTAACAAAGTTCGAAGGGTGAACACTGTCCCTGCATAAATATTTCTACCCGGCCACATCTTTCCAAACCGACGTAACCGCTGCTTTCCTGATTTTCCATGAGCCTATCTCCGCTGCGAAATTACTCTCCCAGAACCTTCTTGACCTTACCGATCTTTTTCTGGGTTTTTCCGGCAATTTTTTCATCGATACCTTCAGCTTCCAGCTTTGAATTGTCGCTCAGTTCCCCAGCGACCTCCTTGGCTTTTCCCTTAACTTCGTGAAAAGTTCCTTCAACCTTGTCCTGAATGCTCGATTTCATTGTAGCCACCTCTCAGTTTTGAGTTGATCTGCCTGTTGAATAACAACCATTCAACTTTCGCAGAAAGCACGATAGTTTTTATGCTCCATCAAGATAGGGAAAGCGCAACTAACGTGCCGGAGAAGGCCTGCTGATAATGGGAATGCAAGGGTTCGATTATACAGGTGAAAATGAAAGGAAGGAGTGCAGGGTGAAGTTAAACCCGCCAACGTCACCCGTCATATTTAACATAAATGCCATATATGACGGGTGACGTTGGCTAAATGTTTGGCGACTTTTTATAAGCGCATAAAGGTTTGGATCTTACATACTTCGTATTTATTGACGGCGGATGCCGTATTTCCGCATCCGGGCACGAAGGGTGCTGGGGTTGAGGCCCAGGATCACCGCTGCACCATTTTTCCCCTCGACGCGCCAGTTGGTTTTTTGAAGGACCTGGGAGATATGGTCCCGCTCCAGTTCGGAGAGGGCTTTGGTCTCTTGCGCATCCTGCTCCCCGGGCTTGAGGAGGGTCTCGAACTGGTCACTTACCTGGAGTATGGGTCCCTGGCTGGTGATGACCGCTCGTTCGATGACACTTTCCAGCTCCCGCACGTTGCCAGGCCATTGGTATTCCTGGAGGTTTTTCAGAGTTCCCTCAGCAACAGATGCGATGTTCTTGCCCATTTTTTTGTTGAATTTGGCGACAAAATGGTTGACCAGCAACAGGATGTCGTCCTTGCGCTGCCGCAGTGGCGGAATAGTTATGGGAAAAACACTGAGGCGGTAAAAAAGGTCTTCGCGGAACCGGCCGGCGCTTATCTCTACCTCCAGCTTCCGGTTGCTGGCAGCGATGACTCGGACATTTACCCTGCGGCTGTGGGGGCTGCCCAGGCGCTCGAATTCTCCGTCCTGAAGGACTCGAAGCAGTTTGACCTGCAACTCCAACGGCATCTCGCCGATCTCATCGAGAAAGATGGTACCGCCGTCAGCAAGCTCGAAGCGTCCCATCTGCGAGGCATGAGCACCGGTGAAGGCACCTTTTTCGCGCCCAAAGAGTTCGCTTTCGATTAAGTTCGCAGGCAGCGCCGTGCAGTTGACAGTGATCATGGGCCGATCCCTGCGGGAACTGCGGCGGTGAATTTCGCGGGCCACCAAACCTTTGCCGGTACCGGTCTCGCCAAGCAGCAGAACCGTCGTATCCTGGGGCGCGACCTGATCAACCCGGAAGAAGACATACTCTATGGCATTACTTTGTCCTACGATATCGGGATGGTAGTCGTCCCCCCTGAGAAGTGCCTGCTGCAGATTGACGTTCTCCTCCTTGACCCGGACGCTCAACTCCTGGATTTTCTCAAGTGAAGCCTGAAGACTGGCTTCCGCCTTTTTATGCTCCTGAATTTCCTGCAAAAGTTCAGCGTTCGACCGGGCCAGCTCTGCAGTTCGCTCCCGGACGGTTGACTCAAGCTGTTTATTGACATCCGCAAGATTCCTTTTGAACTGCCTGGAGATCGTGCAATCAACCATCGAGGTAAAAATATGACTGCCCTTCTTTTCGGCAATGTCCATCCTGACGCTCTGAAGCTGGCCATACATCAACGTGCCGTCTTTTTTTGTGAGTTTGATTTCACATGCCTGTATTCCCTGGTCCTTCAGAACACTTTCAAGGTGACTGGAAAAAATCTCCCGGTTGTCTTTATCGGCCAAAAAGTGAATAAAGGGCTTATTGACCAGCAGTCGCCTCTCCATCCCCATCAGTTTCGTGCCGGTAAGATTCACCGCCCGTATCAGTCCGTGATCATCAAAGGTGAAATAACCGACGGGTGCAAAATCATAGAGTTCTGCAAACTTGTTCCGCTCCAACTCAAGTTCCTGCTGGACTCGGCGCAGCTCTTCGTTCTGCATCTCCAGCTCGATCTGGTGGACTTCGAGTTCATGGACAAGCTGCAGCGTCTCTCCCTTGGTGCGGGATGGATGTGAGTCGGCGGTTTTCGCACGCAGTTTCTCCTCCGCCTGGCGGCGAAGTTCGGTGGCTGCTGGCAGACTTTTGTCTTTGTCGATACCCATTGCCCGTTCCTTCGTGCGCAAAATTTGGAAAAAAATCCGAATCGCCTGTGATCGACTACCCTCCAGCCTTAAGCTGACTCTTGAGCCTTTCATTCTCCTCGCGCAGTTCAGCCTCCAGCGTCTTGGTTGCGGTGATCTCCATAAAGGTTATGACCACACCGGCGATAACGTCGTCCATGGTGCGGTAGGGCATGATGCGCACCGAAAACCAGCGGCCGTCGCTGGCGGCGATCTGTTTCTCCGAAAAGACCAGGGTGCGCAGCACTTCCCGTGCTTTTTCGGTCATCTCGGGATAGAACAAATCGTTGGCAATGTCGGAAAGCGGCCGCCCCACATCACCGGGGAGCAGCTTGAAAAGTTTGTCCGCCCCGGTGGTGAAGCGCCGGATATGGAGGTTGTTGTCCAGGAATACGGTGACTATTTCCGTACTGTTGAGCAGGTTCCTCATATCGTTATTCATCCGCGTAAGCTCGTCCATTTTGGACTGCTGTTCGGCGTTCACCGTCTGCAGTTCCTCATTCAGGGACTGCATCTCTTCCCTGGAGGTGGTCAGTTCTTCGTTGGTGGACTGCAGTTCCTCGTTGGCGGACTGCAACTCCTCGTTGCTGGATTTGAGCTCTTCCTGCGAGGATTGCATCTCTTCACGGGTCGTTTGCAACTCTTCATGAACCTGCCGGAGTTCCTGCTCAAGTTCGAGAACCCTGGCGCTGCCGTTTGGAGCGGACTTGGAGCGGCTCGACACTTTCTTTTTCTGGGGCGTAGCCACGTCACTAAAGACGATCATCACCATCCCGCGCAGCGCCTCGGGCTCCTCGATCGCCTGAATCTTGATATCAAGGGTCTGCGTGCCATCTCCCTCCCCGACCTTGAGACCCTTGAGGGTAATCGCCTCTTTTTGCCGGAGCGCTTTCTGGAAGCCACTTCCCAGATCAAAACGGAGCCCTTCACGCGCCATGGCGAAAATATTCCAGTTGGCCTTGCCCGCAGCCGGCTCAAGGTATTTGCCCGTCCGCCCGCTGATGTAAAGGATATCACCTTTGTCGTTGGCCAAAACGGCAGGCGGAGAAAAGTGCTGCAGAAGCACCTGGTCCGCCAGCGACTGAAGATTGGCTGCAGGTTTCAACATTGTTAACTCCTTGGGAGCTCCCGGCAGGGTGGGAAAAAACGAGGGCGGAAATGGCACAGGGACGGCCAGGACGGATTCCCGCCGCCGAAAAAGTTTCCACTTGAGAATCAGCGGCGTGAAGAGCTCGGTAAAAACCCCGACTGTCTCTGCGCTCCCCAGAAACAAGACACCGCCCGGGTTCAGGCTGTAGTGAAAGAGCGGCGGGAGCTTTTTCTGAACTTCCGGTGTCAGATAGATCAGAAGGTTGCGGCAGATGAGGATATCGAGCTTGGTAAAGGGGGCATCCATAATGAGGTCATGGGTAGCGAAGGTCACCATCTCCCGGATCTCCTTTCCAACCCGGTAATCGGATCCCTCCTGGATAAAAAACCGCTGCAATCGCTCGGAGGAAAGGTCTGCGGCGATGTTGGCCGGATAGACCCCCTGACGAGCTTTGTCGATGGCGTCCGGATCCAGGTCGGTGGCAAAGATCTGCAGCTTGAAATTTCCCGTGGGTTGGACCTGTGCCAGTGCCTCTTTGAAAGCAATGGCTAACGAATACGCCTCTTCTCCGGTCGAGCAGCCTGCCGCCCAGGCCCGGATCGTTCCGCCACCCGAGCGGCTTGCCAGCAGGGTCGGCAGGACCTCTCCCTGCAAATGCTCCCAGGCTGCAGGATCCCGGAAAAAACTGGTCACGCCGATCAGCAGCTCCTTGAAGAGGAGATCCACCTCCTGGGCATTCTGCTGCAGATAGCGAACATAAGCAGCGATCCCGTTAATCTGGTGAATGCCCATGCGCCGCTCGATGCGGCGGTAGATGGTGGTTTTTTTGTACAGTGAAAAATCGTGGCCGGAACTGGCCCGAAGCAGAATCAGGACTTTCTCCAGAGCGCTCTGCTCCTTTTCCTCCAGAGGGAACTCGGTCTTGGTGAGGATGAGGGCGTGCCGGAGATAGTCGAGTATTTTTCCGGGCAGCTCCTCCGCCGGGGCCACCAAGTCGGCCAGCCCGGCATCGATGGCGCTGCGGGGCATGCTGTCGAACCTCGCCGAGGCGGGCTCCTGTGCCAGGGTCACACCGGCCTTTTCCTTGATGGCCCGCAGCCCCATCGTGCCGTCCGAGCCCATGCCGGAGAGGATGACACCAATGCTGTGATCCTGATGATCTTCGGCCAAAGAGCGGAAAAAGAAATCGATTGGCAGACGCAGACCGCGGGGCGCCGTCGGCTCGAACAGATGTAACACCCCATGCAGAATAGACATGTCCTTGTTGGGAGGAATCACATAGACGCAGTCCGGATTGACCCGCATCCGGTCTCTGGCCTGGGAAACCTTCATTTCGGTGGTGCGCTGGAGCAGTTCAGGCAAGACTCCCTTGTGCGTCGGGTCCAGATGCTGAACAATGACAAAGGCCATGCCACATGCTTGCGGCACGTGACGCAGGAACTGCTCCAGTGCCTCCAACCCGCCGGCGGAGGCACCGATGCCGACGATTGGGAAAGGGAGGTTCTCTTGCTGCAAGGGGGTCTTTTCTGGGCAAGGTCCAGCCTGTCTATCGCCTTTTGTTGACGGTTGAAGTCGCTTTTTCATTAGAATAAAATTATATCATCTATCATGAAAGGTATCCTGAAATTCTCAGCAACACCGCAGAAATCTAAAGCGTGACTGATTTGAAATCAAGTTACTGGCGCAAATTTGTCGGGGCAAGGACGCCCTTAAGAAGCCTCCCGAGAATATCTGCCCCGGTCATGATTCTCTTTTCATCCCCCCAAAAAAGAACGATATCCTTATCGATAGCACCATCATCGGCCCGGGTGGATCTATTTTTCATCTCCAGAATGACATCACCCAGTGAGATTGTTTGGTCTTCGATAATGATCGGGGAGTGGCAGCACTGCCAAGAGGAAAAAGATAAACCGCCGAGCAAAGCCTCGCGCAAGAACTTATCTGAATCAAGTGCAAAACGAGGCTGATTTTGGAGGTCGGTAAGAATGACCCATTTTTTTCCTGATTTTGCGACGGCTTGAATGAAAGGATCGTCCGCGCTACGCTTGAAAAGTGGAAAGGATAATTTACCCCCTCGGTCTTCAAGGGAAACCAGGCTCCCAGGGTCAACTACCTCTCCCTGGTTAATGACCAGCATGTCATCAATGGCAAGAAAGTTCATGGCACCCATCCCTTCGAAGTGGTCAATATCACTTCCTTCCGCCTCGACATGTTTACGCAGAATTTCTGTAATATCCTTTTCTCTGAAATAAAGGATACTTTCTTTTCCGAGCCACAAATCAAGCAGCAAAGCTGAGGGTTTGGCGACCGGGTAAAGCAGATACTGATAAAAACGCAGGGCCGGGCCGAGCAAGGCGGCCATTCGAAGCGCATGACGGGGAAAATAGGCCTGCGGGATAATCTCGCCGATCAAGGTTATTACAAAGGTGGAAAACAAAAAGCTGGCTACTCCCGCCAGAACCGAATTGGATAACAGAGTCAAAAGTACGTTGACACCGACATTGCCCCAGAGGATTGTCACCAAGAGAAAATTTGAATTTTCCCTGAGTTCCAAAACCTTTTTGGCGTCTCGGTTGCCATTGGTCCTTTCCACTTCCAAGCGCAACCGACTTACTCCGAAAAATGCGAGGTTCAAACCCGAAAATATAGCCGACTGGCTGATACAAAATAAGATGCCGATCCAGATTAATATATCCATGCTTCCTCCAGAGCCAGCCTGTCCACGCTTTAATCTCCTGGAATATTCAAACTTGTCGATTTATCAGACCTCATGAGACATTTTATGGATCACTTTAGCATACTTCTGAGAGCTTCATAAGGTGATCTGCCGTCGTGGGCTCCATGGGGGCGGCGGTTTAAATTGTAAAATTTCTCCCACTGTGCCAGTTTCTCTTCGAATCCACACCCCCTTTAAAGAATTTATCCAAGTAGCCGGGATGACTTATGTGCGAACCTCTCCCTGTTACCCGCAAGGCAACGACAAGATGGAGCGCTGGCATAAAACCATCAAGGGAAAATAAACTCGACCCCAGGTAGCTCTTCCCCTTGAAAAAACCAGACAACAAGTCAGCGCCTACGTTAATTAAATACAACAATGAACGTCTGAGCAGCATGATCGGCAACATTGCCCCGAAGGATAAACTGAAAGGCCGTAAGGAACAGATTTTCAAAGAGCGTAATCGTAAACTTGAAGCAGCCAGGGAAACCCGGAAGTTGAAAAGACGGGGAGAAAAAATCCAGCCTCCCAACGGCCAAAACAACAAGAAAAAAGTTCTATCAACCCGCTAACTCAGCAATGGGGTTTTTCCATTTCCAGCTGAAGCAGGACCCAGGGTATTGTTTCAGTTGGGTATTAATTCAATAGCAACAGTTGAGGCAATGCCTGTCAAAAGAAAGAAAACCTTGGGTTTCCGCGTTCGAAATCC
>JAFGRU010000041.1 GCA_016934985.1 Deltaproteobacteria bacterium | reverse complement strand
GGATTTCGAACGCGGAAACCCAAGGTTTTCTTTCTTTTGACAGGCATTGCCTCAACTGTTGCTATTGAATTAATACCCAACTGAAACTATACTCGCCTCTCGTTTTTTGCTAAAAGGTCTTTTTTAACCATGAGGCAGCGCAAGTCATCTTTTTTCAGTCCTTTTTCTGACCATCCGGCCGGGTCTCGACGCGATTCCGATAACCTGCTTGTTCATGGCAACTTTTAAGAAGGTAGTATGAGCCACCTTGAAATCGGCTCCTCATTCATTTTGTCTGAAATTATTTTCACCGCGGGTATTGCGGTGAGTGAGTTCACTTGTTTTTATGGAGGGCTAAAGTGAGGGGGTATCTGTTCGCCATCGCTGCAACGGCTATCTGGTCGGGTAATTTTGTTGTTGCACGTGGTCTCAGTGACAGCATTCCACCGGTCAGTTTGGCCTTCTGGCGATGGGTTGTCGCAGTCATCGTGTTTTTACCTTTCGGGCTGAGACCGCTTATTGCCGAGCGAAATCTCCTGAAACCAAATCTTCGCTATCTGGTTGTTACGGCCTTCTTGGGAATTACCGTCTTCAACACCCTGATTTATGTTGCCGGGCACACGACAAGCGCCCTGAATCTTTCATTAATATCAATTATCTTTCCCATTTTTGTCATCTTACTGATGCGGGTTTTTTATGGGGAGCGGATCGGGGTGAGAAAGGTTTTTGGCATCACGTTGGTTATAACGGGCGTGATAATGCTGATTACCAAAGGAAACCTTGCGGTTCTCATGGATATTTCCTTTGCCGTGGGCGACATATGGATGTTAACAGCGGCTCTTATTTTCGCAATTTTCAGCATTCAGCTGAAACGCAAACCAAAAGACATGAGTATCTGGGCACTCCAATTCAGCCTCTTTATTGTGGGGCTGATTTTTCTGCTGCCTCTATATGTCTGGGAAACGAGAATGACAGCTCCAGTTCAATGGGACATGACTACCGTCGGATCAATCCTCTATATAGGTGTTTTTGCTTCATTCGCAGCGTTTTTATTATGGAATTATGCCGTCATGTCCATCGGGCCGGCAAAAGCGGGCATGGTTTACTATATGCTGCCCCTGTTCAGCGGAATATTAGCCTTTTTGTTTATTGGGGAAGGCGTCAGCAGCATGCACTTGATCAGTGCGGTGCTTATCCTTTCGGGCATTTTTGCGGCGAACCATGAAATGCCGCGGAATAAAGCGTAGGGAAATCCCGTAACCTGCGATAAATAAAACGCAGTAATGGCTCGCCTCTTATCAGGTGGGTCTTTCTTTTTGTTGAGTTTGCCGGTCGATAATCTACCGCTTCATGAGGTTGGTTCTTATAAGTTGCCCCATTATTGATTCCAGCATTACTTTTGGATAAATCAGACGCTGGCTGTCAGATCACACCTGAATTTTTGCCCCTATTACCGGGCTGGAGTTTTTTCCGTACCGAGTCGAGAAAAAAGTGGCAGAAAGGAGTTCGCAGGTCTTTGATCCGGTTCACGATATTTTTCTGCTCGCCGGGGTGGGGGGTGTCGCTGACGAATTTGAACAGCAGGCAGGGAACGCCGAAATTTTCGGCTGTCTGGGCAAAAGCGGCGCCTTCCATATCACAGAGATCGGCATGAATGGCGGTTGCTCGCCGTTCCTCCAAGGTTTTGATGGGCCGGTCGTGGGTGGCCAGGACGGCGTTCGGAAAGTCCGGAAGAGTGCGGGGAATGAAAACATGGAGCTTGCTATTTAGCAGCTCCGGCCGGTCGGGCTCAATCACCTTGCCGATCTGGTGGATGCTTCCCAGCGGCAAGGTTTCTTTCAGTGCTCCGGCTGCGCCCAGATTGCATATGAGTTTCGGCATGAACCTGAGGCAGGCACAGGTTGTAGCCATGGCGGCGTTAGCTTTGCCCATCCCTGAAATAAGGATAACAATATCTTCACTCATGAAGGTCGGGCAGGGCCTGTCCTCATCCTTCTGCAGGGCCAGTGCTTCGATTAGTGGCTCCGCCTCAAGCAGGGTTGCCATGATGATGGCAATTACAGGATTTTCCGGCATCGCGCCATCTCCTCCAGGGTTGCCACAGCCTTTCGTCCTTTTTCGCCGAGGGACAGGCTGAACTCATTGACATATAGATTGATGTGGGCATCGATGACCGCGTCGTCCATCTCCTGGGCGTGGATTTTGATGAAGTCCCTCGATGCATCCCGTCGGGAAAAGGCGAACTCGATAGACCGCCTCAGGAGGCCCTCGATTTTTCCGTGCAGGGGGGTGGTAAACTCGTCCTTGCGGGCAACAATGCAGCCCAGGGGGATGGGCAGGCCGGTCTCTTTCTCCCACCATTCGCCCAGATCGATAATCTTGACGCATTTGTAATTGGGATAGATGAAGCGCCCCTCGTGGATAATTGCTCCGGCGTCGAACTCCCCGGCCTCAATTCCCGGCAGAATGTTGTCGAAGCGCGTTTCAACCACGTTGGATAATTCCGGATAGCGAAGCTTGAGGAGAAGGTGGGCGGTGGTGAAGCGGCCGGGAATGGCAACGCGGGCTTTGCTTAATTCCACATCTGCCGATTTTGCCACGAGAAGCGGGCCGCAGCCGAAGCCGAGGGCAGCGCCCGCATCAAGCAAATGGTAATGCTCCTTAAGGGTCAGATAGGCAAAGAACGAAAGCTTGGTTACCTGGAAACGCTGGTTCTCGGCCTCCCGATTCAGGGTTTCCACGTCATAAATATGCGGCTGGAATATCAGCCCACCGGTGTCGATGCAGCCATAGAGGAGTGCATGGAACATAAAGGTGTCGTTGGGGCAGGGGCTGAAGGCGAGATCGATGTTTGTCATGAAATAATTTTCCTGAGTTGTTTTTGAGGACGGCCAGGATTCGCACAAACCGCTCAACGGTCCGTCTAATCTCAAAACGTTTCCTCCACTCCGGCGTCATCGCAAGGGGTTGAAATTCATAATCGACTTTAAGCTTTATCAGCTCATTTTTGGTTTTTGCCTTTTCCCCATTGCATCGCAGCCGTTGAGGGGTGGGGCTTTTGAGATCAAGCCGGGCAGGCTGTCTGAGCGAAGCGAGTTCCTGGCCGGCCTCAAAAGTCACTCACCTCGACGGGAACCCGAAGGGCAAGATGCTGGGGTGCCTTTTTCTGCTTACTCTTTTTTGGGCATGCAAAAAGAGTAAGGCGTCGTTCGGGGACGCAACCCCGAAATAGAGTGTTAAATTTATTGGCAGACACTTTGTCATTCCCGCTGCTGTGCAAGGAGGAGAAATCCCTTAAATTCCTTTTTTAAAAACCTCTTATCACTTTGTATTCCGAATCCCGCTGCACCGGGACTTTGCCGGCATTGCGGATGAGATCAATCAACTCATCCCGGTTGGTGCGGGTTTCCACCCCGGTGGCTCGTACCACTTGCTCTTCCATGAGCACCCCGCCCATGTCGTTGGCGCCCATGGCCAGGGCAACCTGAGCCAGTTTCATGCCTTCGGTCAGCCAGCCGGCCTGGATGTGAACGACATTATCCAAAAAGATGCGTGCAATGGCCACGATTTTCAGGTAGTCGACACCGGTTGCCGGGGGGATGTCGTCCATTTCCGTCATGGATGGTGAAAAGGACCAGGGAATGAAGGCGCGTATGATGCCGGACTTGTCCTGGATATCACGAACGACACCCAGATGTTCGATACGTTCCTCCAGAGTTTCACCCATGCCATAAGTCATGGTGGCTGAGGACTTGAGGCCGTGACGGTGGAGGGCGTCCATGACTTCGCGCCACTGTTCCGTAGTCAGTTTGTTCGGGCTTGCTTTGGAACGAATACGGTCGACCAGCAGGTCTGATGCGCCGGGCATGGAGTCGAGACCGGCGTCCTTGAGGATGGCAATGACCTGGTCGATGGTACGGCCGCTTTTGGCTGCCATATGAACCGCCTCTGCCGGGGAAAAGGAGTGCAGATAGACCTGGGGGAAGGCGTGCTTTACGGATCGGATCAACTGCACATAGGTTGCAAGGTTGTAATCGGGATGAAGCCCGCCCTGCAGCATGACCTGGGTGCCCCCATTTCGGACAAGTTCTGCTACCTTGCCCAGAATTTCCTCTTTACCGAGTTCAACGACTTCTCGTTGTCCCGCTTTGGAATGGAAGGCGCAAAAGCGGCATTCCGCCTCGCAGCGGTTGGTGAAATTGATGATGCGATCGAGTATAAAGCCAACCTCATTGCCCGGTCTGATTTGTTCACGGCGCTCGTCAGCCAGGCGTCCCAAGGTGAGGATATCCCAGCCGAAAAGATGGCGCGCCTCGGTGGAGTCGATACGTTCTCCAGAAAGGATTTTTGATTCAAGTTCTTGGTTGCTGATGGTGTTTTTGTTCATAAAAGTGCTAAACAGATTGTATTAAGTTTGTTCCGAAAATTCGGGGTTGCGTCCCCGAGCGACGCCTTCTTTCTTTTTACGTCAAAAAGAAAGAAGCAAAGAAAAGGACGCCCTGGCGGCTTGCCCTTCGGGTTCCCTGCGCTCCAAGGTTGTTTTGAGGCCGGTCAGAAACTCGCTTCGCTCAGACAGTCTGCCCGCCTTCTTCTCAAAACATCCTTTCCGCTCCGGCTGTGCCACATGGGAGAGGAACAAAATAACCTTCCCTTACTTATTCCATTTCCAGATAACGAACCCCTTCAATTTTCTGCAAAAACCCGAGTTCCGCCGCGCGGCCGAGATAATACTCCAAAGCTTTTTTCAATTCCGCTGAAAAATCGAACCGCAACAGAGAATAATAATGGCCGATATCGTAAATAATGTCGGGATACCTTGCCCGTGCTCCGGCTATGACCTGATCAGGATGGTTGGCCAGGCACTGCAGCGAAGTTCGATAGGAGCGGACCACAGCCCGGATCTGCTCCATTTTTTCGGCAAGGGCTTCCTCCCGTACGGCAAAAACTGCAAAGACCACGGGAAAGCCTGTTTTACGCAGCCAGAGTTCCCCCAAATCGTAGGAGTAGGAGACCGGTTTGCGGCTTGCTGTCATGGCCTCGTTGCCGATGAGGAGGGCTGCATCGAGGCCGTTGGGGTCCGGACTTGGTAGGGTTTCCCGGTAATCGGGGCGGATATTGTAACAGTCTTCCATGAGGATGCGCAGAAGAACGGCCGAGGTGTGGGATGCCCGGGTAATGCCGACGGATCTGCCGTCGAGTTCTTCTATGGGGATTTTACTGCGCAGTATCACTGAGCCGACATAACCTATGGAACTGAGGCAAAAGTCGGGAAGAAGACGGATTTTTCCTTCCAGTCCGGCGTAAGTCGCGGCCGATATAGGGCTGAGGTCGAGTTTCCCCTCTGTCATCATGTGGTTGAGGTCGCTCGGGTAAGCGGGGACGATTTCCACGCCATCCAGTTTTTCCTTTTCAAACTGGTGATAGTAGAAGGGGTAACAGTTCAGGTAATCGATATAGCCAAGTTTCATGGTAGTGCTTTTCTTTTGAAAAGTTAATATAGCCGCCGGTTTTACTGTTTGGTCGGTGTTAATTCATTTTGTCACATTTTGCAGGACCGGGGGTTGCGTCCCCGGACGTCGCCTTACTCTTTTTACTTGTCTAAAAAGAGTAAGCAGAAAAAGGACACCCCGTGCCTTGCCCTTCGGGTGCCCTGCGCTCCAGAGCCGTTTTGAGGACGGTCAGAAACTCGCAAAAACCGCTCAGACAGTCTGACCGTCTTTTTCTCAAAACGTCTCTTTCTCTCCGGCAGCGGCACAAGGGGAAAAAGCCCTTCCTTTTTTATTTTAATAAATAGTGACTTTGGGATGGGCGATCCAAATTTTTTTTAAAAACGATTTAAAAGAATACGCTTATTCATAACCGGCATTTGTTCGCCGCGCTGTAAAGCCGGCATTGGCAATAAGCCGTTTCAAATGGGCTTCGCTGCCGAAATCGGCTGTTCGGGCGCCGGCGGCGTGAACGATTTTTTCATTCTGATAAGTTCCGCTGATGTCGTCTACCCCGAAACTCAGCAGAACCTGGGCCATCTTCTCCCCGACGTACATCCACAGTGCCTTGATGTGGGGAATATTGTGAAGGATGATGCGTGAGGCGGCGTAAAGACGGATATCGTCAAAACCGGTAGTGCTTTTCCTTTGTGCCTTGATGTCGGAATTTTCCTCGTGGAAAGGGAGGGGGACAAAGGTTTTGAAGCCGCCGGTTTTGGCCTGGAGATCGCGGAGTTGGAACAGGTGATCAACGATATCCTCAATACTTTCAAGGTGGTTGTAGAGCAGGGTGGCGTTGGTTTTGAGGCCGAGGTCGTGAGCGGTGCGCATGATATCGAGCCAGCGTTGCCCGGAAATTTTCTTTGGTGCGATCGTTGCCCTGACCTGCGGCGCGAATATTTCGGCGCCGCCGCCGGGCAGGGCGTTGACTCCGGCGGCGATGAGGCGTTGAAATACCTCCTCCAGGGGCAGGCCGCTAATACGGGCAAAATGATCGTATTCTACGGCTGTGAAAGCGACAATGTAAATATCGTCTTTGACCCCGCGGATGCGTTTGAGCATCTTCTCATAATAGTTGAGACCAAGCTGCGGATGAAGCCCGCCGACAATGTGGACCTCGTCGACCCCGTCGGCCACGGCTTTTTTTACCCGTTTTTCGATATTCTCCAGCGACAGAACATAGGCTTCGGAATCACCGGGGTCGCAAGAGAAAGCACATAACGGACAACGCAGTTCGCAGATGTTGGTATAGTTGAGGTTCATATTGACCCCGTAGCAGACGGTATCGCCATGCAGGCGGGTGCGCAGGCTGTGGGCGATGATCCCCAACTCGAGAATGTCCGGGGTGCTGAGGAGACGACGGGCATCGTCGCGGTTTACCGGGATATTACGGGCTACTTTTTCAGCAATGTGGCGCAGCTCAGGGTTTTTGATTTTTTCAATTAGCGGAAATAGGTTGAAGTTCACTTTGTCTTGAGTCCTGCCGCGGTGAAGGGGAGTGAAATCCCAATAGCCAACAATGATTAATTCAACTTTCTTCGGATGTTTCTGCTCCCCAGCTTTTGAACAGAGTGTGTTGCAGGCCCAGGAGGTTGATAACCTTGCCTACGGTGAAGTTGACCACGTCGTCAATGCTTTTGGGCCGGGTATAGAAACCGGGCATGGGCGGGGCAATCTGGGCGCCTGCCAGCATAGCCTTGCGCATATTCTCCACATGAATCAAGCTTAATGGTGTCTCCCGGGGCACCAGGATGCATTGGCGTTTTTCCTTCAGGGCAACGTCGCAGGAACGGGTGATAAGACTGTCAGCGTAGCCGTTGGCCACTGCCGAGAGGGTTTTCATGGATGTGGGCATGACGACCACGGCTCGAAAAGACGAGGTGCCGCTGGCGATGGCCGCAAACAGATTTTTGTCGTCGAATTCCTGATAGGCCCCCAGCCTGGCCGTCAGGCCGCGTTTGACCAGCAGCTCCCGCAAGGGTTCCCGTCCGGAGGGTTTAAAGGATAGTTCGTGGGTCATGACCGACCAGGCCTCGGCGGAGACGACGCCGACGACCTTTTGCTCCAGATTTAGAAGCTCTTCCACCAGGCGGACGCCTAAAATTGAGCCGCTGGCTCCCGTAATTCCGACCACAATCATCAGGCTATCTCCTTCATAATCAATTGTGTTTAATCCTGGTTCGCAGATGCTACGCCGTCTTTTTCAACTATTGCAGGAAAATCGCAAAAGCAGTCCCACAAAGCAGAACTGGCGAAATCAACGTATTGGCCCTGAAAATTTTTTGGATTGCCGGTTTCAGTTCGGGGCGTCGGGCCAGGACTTGCTGATAAACGAAAAGGCAGCCGACGGCAGCGACCGAAAGCCAATAAGGTACGGCCATCCCTTCCATGGCTCCGGCGAGGGCGAGGGTTGCCATGGCCATAAAGTAACACAGCGCCGAAATGAACAGGGCTTTTCGCTTTCCAAAGCGGGCCGGAACTGAGTGAAGCTTTTCAGCCCTGTCGAAGTCCATGTCCTGGAGGGCGTAAATGATGTCGAGGCCGGCAATCCAGGCCATGATAACACAACCGAGGATCAGCGGCGTCAGGGTGAATTGACCGCTGACAGCCAGGTATCCCCCCACTGGTGCGGCTGCCTCGACGAAACCCAGGTAAAAGTGGGATGTAGAGGATAAGCGCTTCATGTAGGAATAGGTGAAAAGCAGGAACACCGCCGCAAAGGAGAGATAAAAACAGAGCGGATTGAGCATGGCGGCAGAACCGATCAGAGCCAGCGAGGAAACAATAGCAAAAAACCAGACCGCTTCTGAGCAGACCTTCCCTCGCGGCAAAAGGCGGTTCTTGGTGCGCGGGTTTCTGGCGTCGATTTTTTTGTCAATGACCCGGTTGAAGAGCATGCCGGCGCTTCGTGCGGCGACCAGGGCTATGGTTGCCCAAAACCAGGTTCCCGGTGTTCCCCCGTCCGCAAAGAGTATCCCCAGCCAGGCAAACGGAAGGGCAAACAAGGTTTGCTCGATCATGATCAGCTGGGAAAAGGTTTTAAAATCCATAGTCCTTCCAGCGTTGGGTGACCTTGCTTTTGATTTCCTCGGACATGCGAATTTCATCGGGCCAATCGCGGCCCATGCCTTCTTCGCGGGTTTTGCGAGTGGCGTCGATGCCCAGTTTGCCGCCAAAGTTGGCAAAGGGAGCCGAGTGGTCGAGGGCGTCGAGAGGACCTTCGGAAAGAAGCAGGTCCCGCTTGGGATCGACGTTGTTGAGGAGTTTCCATACTACGGTGCGGGAATCCCGCAGGTCGATGTCTTTGTCGAAGACGGCAATATATTTTGTCGAAGCCATCTGGCCCAGGCCCCACAGGGCATGAATAACTTTTTTGCCCTGTCCTGGGTATTTCTTGTCGATGGCAACCAGGGCGCAGTTGTGGAAGACGCCCTCCATGGGAAGTTCCATGTCGACCAATTCCGGGACCAGCATGCGCAGCAGCGGAAGAAAGATCCTCTCGGTGGCCTTGCCCATGTAACAGTCCTCCATGGGCGGTTTGCCTACAATGGTAGCGGGATAGACCGCGTCCTTGCGGCTGGTGATGCAGGTCACATGAAAGACGGGGTAGCGGTCGGCCGCCGAATAAAAACCGGTGTGGTCGCCGAAAGGGCCCTCAACCTTCTCTTCAGCAGGATCGACATAGCCCTCGATGACGAAGTCGGATTCCGCCGGCACCCAGAGGTCGACGCTTTTGCCCTTTACCACCTCCACGGCGCTGTTGTTGAGAAAACCGGCAAATATCAGCTCATCGACATCCGGGGGCAGGGGGGCTGTCGAGGCGTAAGTTACCGCTGGTGCGCCCCCCAAGGCCACGGCGACCTCCATGCGTTGGCCCCTTTCCTTGTATTTTTCAAAATGGCGGGTGCCGTCTTTATTGTACTGCCAATGCATGCCGGTGCTGGCCTTGTCGTATTTCTGCAGGCGGTACATGCCGAGGTTTTGGATGCCGCTATCGGGGTCTTTGGTGACCACCAGAGGCAGGGTCACGTAAGGGCCACCATCCCCCGGCCAGCAGGTCAGAATGGGCAGGAGGTTGAGAAGCCCGCTGTCGGCATCGAAAATTTGTTCCTGGCAGGGCGCCTTGCGGACCTTTTTAGGGATCAGGCCCGCCATCTGTTTGAGGGAAAAGAGGAGGCGGATCTTGTCCAGAAGGGTCCCTGGCGGCTGGGTTTTGAGAAGGGTTTCGATTCTGGTGCCGATCTCATCGAAAGAGTTGCAGTTGAGCGCGGTCTCCATGCGCCTGAAACTGCCGAAGGCGTTAATCAGCAGGGGGAAAGGAGAGCCTTTGACCTTTTCGAAAAGCAGAGCCGGGCCATGATTTTTACTGATGCGGTCGGTGATTTCAGTGATTTCCAGGCGAGGATCGACTTCAGCGGAGATCCGGCGGAGTTCTCCGTGGGACTCCAGAGCGTTAATGAATTCCTGCTGGTTTTTAAATGACATGGGGAAAGCTCCCTGACCCGGATTACGACAACTGCACTTCCTGCCTGACCTTCAATATTGATTATTACCTGAATCCGTGGGTTAGGGCCGGGAAAAGAGTGTAAGTGCTTGGCTTGAATAAGTATTTCAAAAATCTGAGGCGCACCCATAGGTTCGTCTGTGATTTTTGAAATGCTTAGACAGGTCAATGACGTTCACTATGGCCTGATCTTAACTCACGGATACAGGTATTAAAACAGTATACGGTTCTGGGGCAAGAAAGGGAAGAGGTTGGCGGCCCTTCATTAAGGGACTTCTTCAGGATATCTGAAAAGAAAGGAGCCGGAAGCATTTATCGCTTTCGGCTCCTTTTCAGAGACGGTTTCACGAAAGGAAAAATTTTTTTTCAATAAGTTGAGTTTAGGGGACTTTGTCTACATCCACACCGATGGTCATGGTTCCGACATGGCGTTTGCCCATCATTACAGGAACAGACACCTGTGAAATATTTTTGCCGTCATCCACTTCTACATCGGAAACAAGGACGCTTCCTTTGTAAACTTTCTGGAACTTTGCTTCATCGCCCTGCCAGTAGTCACCGGTCATGGCTGTCTGACCAACGTTCGCACCCTGGTTGTCGGTGACAAAGATTTCGGTGATGAAATCATGCTGAGCCATCAGTTCCTTGAGGCGTTTGGCGCATGTGTTGCCCATTTTTTCCATCATGATGGGGAGTTTCTGCCCAGCTTTTTTTGCTGCTATCCATTCGGCATCAATGGCTTTAATCTGGTTAATTCCCATGGCGTCGGCATTTTGCAATCTTACTTCTTTTACAACAACCTTGTCTTTTCCTAATTCGGCCAGAGCGCCATTAGCTAGGTCAACAACTTTCTGGGGGGCGGGTCCCGCCATAGCCGAACCAACGAAGGTGAAAACGAGTGCTGCTGCAAAAACGGCAATTTTCTTCATGGTTTTCTCCTCAAGATCAATTTTTCATTGGGTTAGAGAACATACTCAAAAAAAATGGCAGAACTGAAAAGAGACCCTCCTTTCTTTTGAACCATCTCTTGTGGCTAAAAAATATTTAATCACTTTATGACGTAAAATCAAACACGAAATTACCACTTTGGGGTTTTTTTTGGGGGTGAGCCTGCGCATTGTTTTTTTGGATGGTCAAATTTTATTTAATTATTGAGGAAGAGAGGGGCCGGCGGGGGACAGATTTCCCAGATTGAAAGGAGAATTTTTGATAAAAAAAGCCGGGGGCAATCTGAGCCCCCGGCTTTTTCAGAGATGATCTTTGGGAAAGAAGAAAACCTAATTTTTAAAACCTTGCAGGACTTAGGGGACTTTGTCTACATCGACAACGATGGTCATGGTCCCGACGTGAAGGGCTTTCATCTTTACGGGTACGGAAACCTGGACAAGATTTTTCCCATCTTCGACTTCCACCTCACTGAGGTAGACGCCTTTTTTGAAAACTTCCTTGAATTTCGCTTCATCCCCCTGCCAGAAGTCGCCGGTCAGTGCGGTCTGGCAGACATTGCCGCCAGCTCTGCCCGTTACAAAAATTTCGGTGATAAAGGCATGTTCAGCCATCATTTCATTGAGGCGTTTGGCGCAATTGTTGGACATGAGTTCATCCATAAGGGGTATTTTTTGTCCAGCTTTTTTGGCGGCAATCCATTCCTCATCGATTTTCTTGATTTCGGCCAGGGTTCTGCCTTCGCCATTGATTTCACGAACTGAACTTACAACAACCTTGTCCGATCCGAGGTCAGCCAGGGTGGTATTGGCCAGGTCCACGACTTTTTGCGGGGCGGGTTCTGCCAGAGCTGAACCTGCAAGGAAGACCAAGAGTACTGCTGCAAATAATGCTACTTTTTTCATGGTTTTCTCCTACGAAGAAAATTTTGACTGCCTAAGAAGAACATATCCAGAAACACATAATTTCTGAAAAACACCCTCCTTTCTTTGGGACCATCTCGTTGTCCTTGCCAATATCATTATTGGCGAAGCATATTTAATCATTATTTTCCATAAATGCAATCCTGAAAATGATTCCTTGTAAAAAAAAATTCTGCCTGCAAAAAATATATTTTTCAGGTTTTTGGGCGGGCGTGTATCTGCCTGGAATTATTAAAATAAAAATAATATTAGAAAGCCTTTTGGAAAGCCTTGCGATGCCTGTTGAGAAGTGTTTTTTTGAGGTCGGGAAAAAGGGTTTCCGGAAGGGAAGTTACCGGGTGTTATCTGAAGTCAAGATAGTTGGGGTTGATGATGTTTTCGCAGGTCCCGGTGACAAAGTAATCGATGAGGTTGTCCGCGGCACGATCGAAAAGATCATCCCAGACCTTGAGGCTGCGGCTGGCGGTGTGGGGGGTGCAGAGAAATTTGTTGTCCGGAAGGGAAAACAAGCCGTAAGGGTCTTCCTGCGAATTTGAGGGATAGGGTTTGCTGACGTAGTAGCCGTCAAAGGCGGCGGCCCGGAGTTTGTTGTGACTCAAGGCTTCGTAAAGTGCCTTACCGTCGACCAGACCGGGGCGGGCGACATTGATGAGGATGGCGTCCGGCTTCATTTTCGCCAGTTCGTCACGGCCGATCATGCCCCTGGTTTCGGCGGTCTCCGGCAGAGCCGGAAAAAGGGTGTCGCTTTCTCTTAAAACGGTATCAAAATCGGCAAATCGGGCTCCGAGAGAGGCTTCCAATCCAGGTTTGCGGGAACGGCTGAAATAGAGGATTGAAGTCTGAAAGCCGTGGCTGAGGATTTCACTTATCCGCCGGCCGATATGCCCCATTCCGATAATGCCGGCGGTCGTGCCTTGGATTTCGGTTGTCATGGCCCGGAAAGGGCTGCCCGCTTTCAGGTCATTATTTTCGCGGACCAGGTTTTTGTGAAAGGCGAGGAGAAAACCCACCGCGCATTCGGCCACTGAATTGGCGTTGACGCCGGGAGCGTTCATGACGGCAATGCCTTTGCGGGTGGCTGTTTCTTCGTCGACATAGGTGCCGACCCCCGCACCGCAAAAGGAAATAGCTTCCAGTATTTCTGCCTGCTCCAGAATACCAGGAGTGAAGCGGAAGCGGGCGCCGATGAACATGCCATGCACCCCTTTGAGAGCTTGCGGCAGAGCCTCCTTATCCTTTATAAATGAAAGCTCAAAGCCGGCTTTCTCCAGCTTGTTTTTGAAAGGGTCGCCGATATCGCAGGCTATAAGAATTTTCTTTGCCATAATCTATCCTGAATTTTGTTCCAGACTGAGGCGGGCCAGTTTCTCGACATCGGCCAGACGTTCATTTGCCTGATCCAGAAAGGCAGGATCAAAAAGGGTGGGGTCGGCCCAGTATTTTCCCATGAGATTGCAGCGCTCCGCCAGTTTGTTCAGCTTGAGATCTTCAACCCGGAAAGATAGATCGGTCCAGAGGTGTGAAAGCTCCCTCTCCATATCCAATGACTTACCTTCACCCTCCCGCAGACGGTGCAGATAGAGGGTCGTTTCACGGACTGCCTTGATCACCGAACGCAGTGCGTCTTTTGATTCTTGTTTGCGCTCCTCTTTTGCGCGCAACAGGTTCCCGACCCACTGTTTGATGTGGGTTATGATCGACAGCCATTCCCCGGCGCTCAGTTCAATAACAGGCATTTCAGTAATCGAAGTTAGAAAAAGTTTTTTTAGACTTAACCTGCTTTTCTCCGGCTGTCAACAGTTAAGGTTCCTTTATGTTGGCGCAATAAGTTGAAATGTTTCATTTTTTCAGTCGGATGCTGTCCTAGGGGATGCCCTGAACAGGAAGTCTGACGAGTGTGCAAATTTACCGCATCCTGCGGATGCGGACTTCTACGCCCTCAATGTCTTTAAGCAGGGCGATGACTTTCGACGGATCCGTCTCGCTGTAATGATAGGGGTAGAGCACTTTGGGTTTGAAAGTTTTTGCCGCGTCGGCGACCATCCCGGGGGTCATTGTATAGGGCAGATTCATGGGCAGGAAGGCAATATCGATATTTTTCAGCGCTTTCATCTCCGGGGTGTTTTCCGTGTCCCCGGCAATGTAGACGTTGGTGTCGGCAAAGTTCAGGACATACCCATTCCCTTCGCCTTTGATATGAAAGGGCTGGCCGTTGTCCCGTTTGTGAATCAGGTTGTACGCGGGTACGGCTTTGACGCTGATGCCGTCAACAGTAGCTTCATCCCCGTTTTTCATGACGATGCCGCTTTCCAGCTGTTCCGCGCATTTCTCGGTTAAAACCAGGATGGTCTTTGCCGTGCGGATGGGCTGCAGGGCTTCCAAATCAAGATGATCGCGGTGATGGTGGGTGAGAAAGATAATGTCGGCCTTGGGAAGCTTGGCATAGTCAGCCAGACGGCTGTAAGGGTCGATGTGGATGACCTTGCCGCCGTATTCCAGCATGAGGGTGCCGTGGCCGATAAAGGTGATGCTCAGGTCGCCTCCGGAAGTCTTGATCGTATCCTTTTCAAAGGTGTTGCCGGCCATGGCAGGGGCCGCGCAGAGGGACATGGAGAGAACGGTTGTCAGAAAAAAAATTTTCATTCTTTTAATCCCCATCGGTTAAGTTTCCAGGTTTGAAACTATTTTTCCGCCGATTAAGTATAGCAATTTTTTTTTGTCTTTGGCTGGAATGAGAAAAGCCTGTGCGGACCTTTTTCGGTTTGCAGGCAAAATAAAATTCCGGATACTTCCAGGTTTGATTCAGATGTATTGTTGGCAGAAGTCAATAGACGGAATGACGATGGGATGGCGGATGAAGAGGTTTTACTAGCCGTTCATAAGGGACAGATAGATAGCTTCGGTTTTCGGAGATGGTTCTGTGCCGAACAAGGCGGCAAGGTTCTTTTGGCAGCGTTTGTAAGTCGAGATGGCTTCAGTTTTCCGCCCCAGTTTCAGGAGGCAGACCAAGAGATGTTGGTACGATCCCTCGAACAGATCTCCCACTTCCAGAGACCGCTGGTACCACGCTACGGCGCGTTCCATCTGGTCCTCTGACTCTGAGATATCGCACAGGCGCATAAGTGCCGACAAGAAGGTGTTGGCAAGTTGCTCTCTTTTCGAAACCAGCCACGACAGGTTTTCATCCTGGGACAGGAAAGGCCCTTTATAGAGCTCCTCGGCTCTTTCCAGGTAGTCAATGGCCTGGCCGACATTGTCGTTGAGAGCTGCTTTTTCCGCAAAATTAATCAAACGATGGGAATCCAGGCAGTCCAGCCAGCAGAAATTGAAATTAAGGCTGATGGTGCCGTCTTGAACCAGCTCGGCCTGGTCGTTCCCCAAAAGGCGCCGGAGGCGGTGCAGTGTTGTCGAAAAGGCCTGGGAGGCATTATCCCCGTCGGAATCCGGCCACAGGGCATCACTTACCGCCATTTTGCAAATGTTCCGGCAGCCGAAGGCGATTATGGTTTTCAACATGTCCAAAGGTTTTTTCTGGGGGAAGACCAGGGAGGCGACGTCTGTGGCAATAGTAAAACGTCCCAGCGTATAAATTTTATAGGTCAGGGCCAGTTTTCGGTTTCGACAATATTTTTCGGAGGGCACAGGTGGGTTTTCTGAATAAGTCCTTTTACCCAAACAACTTCAATATCATTCGCAACTGTTTGTGCGCAAAGAAAGGCCATCATATCCGGCTGCCACCAGTGTGTCTGGGAAAAATCGTGTTTTCGTCCCAACGCGAGGGCTTTTGCCAGGGAAGTCAGGCCTTTCTCGCGGTCGCCTGTCTTGATTTAAAAATAAGCTTCGGCCGACAGATAATCTACCATGACCTAGCAGCGTGTTGAAAAATAAAAATTTGCTTATCAGGCAAGACGCGCTGTTTTTCAACGGCCTGTTAAAAACATCTATATAGACCAGAATGCGGCAAAGAAATGATATTCGAAAAAGCAAAAATGGAGAGCACCCCTGGGACATTAATGGTAATGACATGAAAATAAAATAATTTGACTCTTATCGGAAAATGGTTATCATTCCAATCTTGTGCATAACCCATGAGTAGACAGAGAAAAGGATTAACGCGGTTTATTCATGATGTTTTTTCGTGCAATCGTTAAGTTTGCGTTTGGTCGAGCCAGGCACAGCGAGTTGCTCCCGCCTGCCATAGCTGTGCGGCGGACAGGCTGCCGGAGTATTGGCGGTACGTCGAGGAGCAAGGAGTGAGCACGGCTTGAGAAAGCCTGCAATTGGCGGTTGCAGCAAAATTTTTTTGAATAATCCGCGTTTATACCCCCGACATGGCTTATTGGCTGATGAAAACTGAACCTTCCGCATACTCCCTTGACGATCTTGAGCGGGAAGGCGTCACCCATTGGGAGGGTGTGCGGAATTATCAGGCCCGAAATTTCATGCGCGACGACATGAAGGTTGGTGATGCGGTTCTGGTTTATCATTCCAACATCAATCCGGCCGGTATCGTGGGTCTCGGGCGAATCGTGCGGGAGGCTTATCCCGACCATTTCGCCTGGAATCGGGAGAGCAAATACTTTGACGAACGCAGCACGCCTGCTAAACCGCTCTGGTTTATGGTTGATGTTGCTTTTGTGGCGCGTTTTTCAAAGATGGTAACCCTGCAGCAGATCAAGGAAGATCCCGCTCTGGTGGGCATCATGGTCGCAAAGCGTGGTTCGCGCCTTTCAATACAGCCGATGGAAGAGGCTCATTTCCGGTATATCTCCAAGCTTGGCGGACTTTCTGAATGAAGGTTCGTCCAGGTCTCTCTGTGTAGTCAACGTGGAATTGGGTATTAATTAATTGAGGCTAAGGAATAGTCTTTGAAAGACAACATGGAAGTTGTTTGGTCGGGAAGGTTTGTGCTTTGGGGTTGCAAATGCTTCCGACCTGATGGGAAAAAGTGCTGTAGTCAAGGGCCAAGCGCTATAAAAATGCGCTTTGGTGACGAGAATGACCCTTTGAGTTTGGCGCAGGGGTTAGGTTGAGGTTAACCAGATAGTGTGAAAGAGAGTAAAAAATGAGCAAATATGTTTACATGATGGCCAAAATTATGGCAGTAGCATTCATTGTTTCCCTGGTTTATTTCACTTTTTTCGCCAAGGGATATTTTAATCATAATCCGTCTAAGATTAATAAGAATGTCTACTATGCCTTCCAACAGATTTATTATGACTGCCAGTCCGCCGATTATTCGAAAAGAAGTCGCGACTGCCGGGTTGTTATGGATATTTTCAATCGCTGCAACAAGGGCGAGCTGTCTTGTACGGTGGGTGAATACTATCGTTTTCTCGACAACTTAGGTTATGACCTCCCGCCTTTCTATATGGACGACTAAGCAAACGGCGGGAAGCAATCTGGGGGTTCATTTGCGGAATTCCTACCCGAGGCCAGAATGACCCTGGAAAACAGGCCCTTGAAGAGATTCAAGGGCCTGTTTCATTTCTGTAATTGTGCCGTGCAAATGAAAGGGCAGGCACAGATGAACCTTTGCCCCGGCGGAATAATGATTTGAAGGGTTCTTAAGTATTCTGAGTCAGATGGTTTCAGGGATGTCATTGCTCCCGGATCACTAGAAGTTCTCCTTTTTGCGTAGAAAAGAGGGGAATTTGGGAATACCCGAAGCATAGAAGCCGTAATGCTTGAAAGTGATCAAAGAACCTATGGGTGGGGGATGGCTGCGCATTGCATCGGAAAAGCCGCTGCCAATTTTGAAACGGATGCCGCTCTCCGGCAACTCGACCAGGAGCGACCCCAATCTTCCTTCGTTTCTGCCGCTGCCGGGGAGGTGCGCGAGGACGACGGCTTCTCTGTCGTAGTAGCTTTTGACTTTGAGGATGTCGTTGCTTCTACCGGGAGTGTAAAGAGAGCCCCGCCTTCTGAGAATGATTCCTTCACCGCCAAGGCTGTCGATGCGATTTAATTCCCTGGCCAGGTGTTCCTGATTGTCGACAGGATGGTGCTCGATGACAAAGGCATGGGGTGCGGGGTGTCCAGCGAACCAGTCTTGGGCTTTTTTCAGGCGTTTTTCAAATCCGCCTGGTGCTGTCGGTACGTCGAAAACGGCGAATTTCAGTTTCAGCCAGTCCTCATGGGGGTGCTGTTGCTTGACGATGGAAATGGTTTTTTCGAAGGTATTCCTGCCGCCCCAGATTTCCCCTTCAATGGCAAAAGCAGGAAAGTTTCCGGTAAAGGCTTCAGGGGGGTGAAACGGCAACCCGTTTTTGGACAACAACCGGCGACCATCCCAATATCCCCTCACGCCATCGAGTTTTTCGCTCATCAGCCACTTGGAAAGGTCAAGACCCTCCTCATAGACAAGGGGCTGCATGATATCAAGAGCCTGAGCCTGCCAGGCGAGGATGAAAAACAGCAGCACTGAAAGAAAGATTTTTCGAAGCAAAAGCCGATTCCTTTTTCAGGGTAGGGGATGTTTGTTATTTGCTGCCTAAAAGGGTCTCCATCGCGTCCAGTTCATGACGAGATAGCATTCTTTGCTCTTTCGCAAGTTCCAGGGCAACTTTCCCAAACAGACGGTAGAGTTCGCCGGTTTGCGGGCGCCAGTCGGATAGTGCGGTCAACTGATCGCCGACGAGTTTGGTGTCGCCTCGGGCAATAGGCCCCGTCAACGCCTGTACCGGTCCGTTTTTGAAAACATTGGCAATGGTTCCCCGCACCAGGGGCTCCAGGAGATGCATGGCGGTCTTTTCGTCAATCCCTGCTTTGAGGCAGCAGCGGCGACTGATTTCCAGGAGTGCCGTCAGGTAGTTGCAGGCAAAGACCGTTGCGGCATGATAGATGTGTTTGTTATCCGGATCGACCGGGAACGTTTGTCCGCCGATGTCTGTGAACAATTTCTCGATCATGGCCAGGGCCTGAGGATCGCCCTCAACGGCGCAAAAGGTGCCGGCAAAAGTGGAGAGCGCGCCCACCGGGTCGGTAAAGCTTTTTACAGGGTGAACGCTCGCCAAAACGGCACCTGTTTGGCGTAATGTTGATAAAATCGAGGAAGAGAGGGCGCCGCTGCAGTGGAAAACCGCATCTTTTGGGCGGATGATCCCGCACTCAGCCAATTGTCGAGCGGCTTCGTGGATGTTATCGTCGGGGGTGGCTAGCAGATAGATGTCGGCGGGATGCATATCGTACACACCGGCTACGGCCCGGCCCTGGCCGAGAAAGCTGACCGCTTGCTCCGCACTTTGCAGCGACCTGTTTACGACGTCCCCGACCTTGATCAGGTTCTGCTCAAGCCAGAGTCTGCCCAAGGTTTTTCCGACTTTGCCGCATCCGATAATATTGAGCGTATTCATATTAGGACCCTATTTATATTATGGTGGATGCCAATGATTTGTAAAGCCTGGTGGCAGTTGTCCACCGTATTGAGGTGGGCATGAAAAACAACTCTGGCACTACCTTATAAAGTTTTGCTAGTTTGACACGGGTGCCATTGGCCATGCAATGTTGAAGATAGCGTCCCGCTTGTATCGACGAAAAGTCGTTTCGCTTTTTGGTCCTGTTGTCCGAGACCCGTATTGTTCGGCAACGATTTCGCAGGAGGAGCTTTTAGGATGCCGGAGGCTTTTGTTGAAGCGTTACGCAGTTATCGCGCCGAGGCGGTGTTCAACCCCTGGGGTGAGTGCGACCCGGAGAATGATCTTGACGATCAGGGGGCAAATGTTCGCTGCCGTCAACTGCGACGTTATCTGGGGGAGAGAATTGGCCTTGCCGATACCCTGTTGCTAGCCGAGGCGGTTGGATATCAGGGCGGGCATTTCAGCGGCATTCCCATGACTTCGGAACGCTTGTTGTTGGGAGGTTTGCGGCATAAGGGGATAACGCCGGAGATGGCCTTCTCCAGCCTTGCCCCCCGGCGGACCAGCAAGCCGGACTTGCGGCCGACCGGATTTACCGAGCCGACGGCCACCATCGTCTGGGGATTTTTCGTGGAGCAGGGAATCGATCCGCGCAGGGTGGTACTCTGGAACGCTTTCCCATGGCACCCTTACAGGCCGCACAAGGGATTGCTCAGCAACCGCACCCCGAAAGACGAGGAGTTGGATGCCGGACGCCATATCCTGCTCAGTATCCTCGAACTTGGGCGGTTCGAGCGTATTGTTGCTGTCGGTGAAAAATCGAGTGGACAACTGGCGCAGATGGGGATTGCGGCGCAGAAGGTTCGCCACCCCGCCAACGGCGGAGCGGGAAAATTCCGTCAACAGTTGCTGGCAATCATGAAAAAAGAGGGGTGAGGATTCTTTGTGAAGGGGAGAACCGCCAGGGAATAACGATATTTTCTTATCTTGGGAGTTTGTCGGACGTAGGGCATCGTAACGAGAAAAAGGGGAATCGAGGACAGATTTTCACCAATTGGAAAGCGGATAGCGTGACTATTTGTTGGAAATTTGCGGAAATATGGGCCGATTTACCTTTTTGGCGGCAGATTCATGACTAAGCCCGACGGACTCCAGGGGAATCAATTAACTTTCCATTTTTACAGCCGCTGAGAAAACCTGAAAATTGTGCCTTCCTCCTTCGACGACGTGAAATCCACCTGCCCTCCGAGAATCTTTTCTCCGAACAATTTCATTGAATAGGTACCGATACCTCTGCCCGCCTGTTTCTTGGTGCTGAAGTTACGCTGAAAAATCCTGCCCCGGATGTTTTCGGGAATTTCTTTATCGTTCCATACGTGAAAATTCAGGGAATTTTCCTTCAGTTCGGACCAGATTTTCACAACGCCGTTTTCAGCGGTGGCTTCCAAAGCGTTAATGAGCATGTTGGACAGGATGCGCAGCAACGCCGAGACGTCCGTTTTAATTGTGGTAACGGGAAAAACATTTGAAAATTCAATAGTTTTTCCGTTTTTGGCAGGGTGGTTGGCAAAGAGGGATTGAAGCTCCGTAAAAATTTTTTCAACCCGGTACTCATGCCATAGCGGTTGATAACTGCTGGTTTCCGTTTCAGCCAGACAGCGTTGAATGGCTACTTCTTTATGCAGTCGTATAGCTGTCTGGTAAATAGTTTCGCTGAGCTCATCGGGGAAATCTTCCAGAAGCAGTTCGCTTGCCTGAAGCAAAATATTCAACATGTTGTTCATGTCATGGAAAAAGGTTCTTTCAAGGGCGGCCCTTTGCTGCTGGAGGGTAATATCCTGGAGGAAAAGGAGAAGGAACCGTTGCTTTTCGATTTCTATTGGATGCGCTTTGACGAGCAAGGCCATGTCAACATTCTTGCTGCCTTTTTGGGCGGTAAGGGCACATATTTTTTCAACAGGGATATTTTCAGAAAAGCTTGAAACGATGGCTATGGCTGCGCCACAGGAAGAGCAGAATTTTGTCGTGCCGCACCCGGCTGGTCCATCTTTCGCGTGAATGCAGTGAATGGCCTCTCCCGGCCGCAATCCCAGGACTTGTGAGGGATTGTCAATACCCAGCATATCCAGGAGCGAGTCATTGAGGGCAATGATCTGCCGTTGTTCGTTCAGAATGGCCAGGATGCCGCTTACCGAATGAAGCAACCCTGACAATATTGGATTTTCCTCAACGATACGAATTTCTTTTTGCAGATCCCCTCCGTTCTTTTTCACGGGGGAGGCAAAATATGTATCCAATCGGGTTTTCAATGTGGATGCAAAATTTTTTCTTTGTCCCATAGTTTTACTCTTCGGAAAGTCACTTGAAAAATAAAGTCTAAAAGAATTCTACCGGCAAAAGAGCTTGCGTCTTTGAAAGGGGCAGGTCTTAAACAGCTTATAAATTAGTATACCACAGGCCAAAATCCCCATTGAAGCTGACTTCAGGCCTGTGGCCTCTGTTCATTTTAAATATGTTGCAACCAGTTGTTTTTGCCGTTACAGGACGGCGCTCATTCTCTCCAGCAATGTGCGCTGGCGCGTAGAGAAAAGATACAGGAGTCCGCGGATTACTTTTTTCCCCAGATGGGGATAATCGCCAACCAGCTTTTCGAAATTCTTCCGGGACAGGAGAAACATTTCGGTGTCCTGGGTCGCTTTGGCTGTCAATGCCCGCTGATGGCCGTCAATGAAGCTGATCTCGCCGACAAGGGTGATGGGGTTGTAGACACCGACGACGATTCTCCGATCTTTGAATCCGGTTTCCTTCATGAGGCTGACCTGCCCGGATACAATCAGAGCCAGGGTGTTGTCCGAATCTCCTTCACGCCACAGAAAAGAGCCGCTGGGAACGGTTCCCCAGGTCAGGTATTTGGGGATGACGTCGAGTTCCGGTTCGCAGAGGATATCCTTGAGGATTTGCAGGCTCATCCCGGAAAAGGAGCCGTCCTTCTGGCAGGCCTTCTGGAACGCCTGCATCAGATCGTCGACGTCCAGTGCGTGTTTGGATGGGTATGTGCTTGTATTCATGGTTGCCTCTTGATGGCTTTCAGTCGCCGATGGCATGGAGGAAACTGTTAAAATTACCTCCCACCTAGTTATCTTTTGACGGTGCTTCAGCGGGAGCATCCGGGCTGAATGGCTGGCGGGTGTTTTCATGCCAGCCGCCTCCCAAAACCGCGTACATCTGGACAAGATTGGCAAGTTTGGTCAGATGTTGTGAGACAAGTCCCTGTTGTGCTCCATACAGAGAGCGTTGTGCATCAAGAACGGTCAAGTAGCTGTCAACCCCTTTATTGTAGCGAATGTCGGCCAGGCGGTAAGTTTCAGCCGTTGCGTCGACCAGGGCCTGTTGCGCTGCCAGTTGTTTGCCCATCGTGCCATGCACGGCAAGGGCATCGGCAACTTCCCGGAACGCTGTTTGGATGGCTTTTTCGTATTTTGTCAGGACAAGTTTGTTTTCCACTTTAGTCGCCCGCAAGGCGGACCAGATGCGAGGGTCGAATATCGGCATGGTGATCTGGGGGGCGAAACTCCAGGTGCCTTGGCCTGATTCGAACAATCCCGACAATTCGGCACTGGCGGTCCCGACAGTAGTGGTCAGAGAGATGCGCGGGAAGAATGCCGCGCGGGCGGCTCCGATGTTGGCGTTGGCTGCTTTGAGAATATTTTCAGCCTGGACAATGTCGGGGCGTTGCAGCAGGACTTCCGAAGATAACCCTGCGGAGATCTCTCTGGGGGGTGTTACGCTTTGCAGGTTTGCCGGCAAGAGATTTTCGGGGAGCTGGGATCCGGTCAGAAGGTTCAGGGCGTTTTTGTCCTGGGCCGTAATCCGGGTGAAGAGCGCGAGGTCAACTCTGGCCGCTTCGACCCTCGTCTGGGCCTGGCGAAGCTCCAACGCGGAGGCCATGCCGACCTCGTAACGGCGCTGGATCATGTTGTAACTTTCCAACTGGGCTTTTAAGGTGGATTCGGCCAGGTTGAGGTTTTCCCTATCCGCGGCCAAGGCCAGGTAGGCCTTGGCAACCCCTGCGATCAAAAGGATTTGGGCGCTGCGCTGTCCCTGTTCACTGGCCAGGTACTCGGCTAAAGCCGCATCTTTGAGACTGCGAAGACGGCCGAAGAAGTCGATTTCCCAGGCAAGAACGCCCAGGTTGACGCTGTATTTTTCTGCTTCGGTGATGGTTCCGCTTGAGGAAAGGTCGGCAGGTGTCCGTTCCTTGGCGTACTTGCCGGTTGCGTCAACAGCCGGCCACAACTCGGCGCGCTGAATGCCGTACATGGCCCGGGCTTTCTCCACGGTCAGGGCGGCGATACGCAGGTCACGATTATTTTCCAAAGCTATGGCGATGACCTGCTGGAGGCGTTGATCGGCGAAGAAATCACGCCACCCCAATTCAGAAGCCAGGGGCACGCCCTTGTTATCATTCACGTTCTGGTAGGCCTCTCCTTCAGGCCAGGTTTGCGGGATGTCAGTTTGCGGGCGGTTGTATTTGGGAGCCAGTGTGCAACCGCCCAGGCAAATCAGGGCAACGATAAACAGAGCTATATTTTTCATGTCAATTTGCCTCCTGCAAGCGGTTGGCATCTTTCTCTTTTATTTTACCAGCCAGTCTTTTTTCCACCCGGAAAAGACGTGAGATCAGGACAAACAGCAGGGGGATGTAAAACAGGTCGATAAAAGTGGCGGACATCATACCGCCGGCCACCGCGGTGCCGATGGCGCTCATGGCTCCTGCCCCGGCGCCGGAAGCGATGGCCAGCGGCAGAACGCCGAAGAAGAAGGCCAACGAGGTCATGATGACCGGCCGCAGCCGCACGCCGGCCGCTCCCAGGGTGGCTTCGATGAGGCCTTCACCCTGGGCCATCCTCTCCCGGGCGAATTGGATGATGAGGATGGCGTTTTTGGTGGTCAATCCCAAAGTGGTCAGGAAGCCGATCTGAAAGTAGACATCGTTGTGCATGCCCCGCATATAGGTGGCCAGGGCCGCGCCGAAGACGCCGAGAGGCAGCATCAGCAGGTTGGCGCAGGGAATGGCCCAGCTTTCATAGAGGGCTGCCACGCACAGGAAGATGACGATAATGGAAAAGGCGTAGAGGAGAGGTGCCTGGGAGCTCGACATGCGTTCCTGGTAGGAAATCCCGGTCCACTCGTATCCGATTCCCTCGGGCAGTTGGGAAATCATATTCTCCATGGCCTGCATGGCTTCCCCGGAGCTTTGCCCCGGTGCGGGTTCGCCCTGGATATTCAATGACGGGAAACCGTTGAAGCGTTCCAACCGTGGAGAACCTGATGACCAGTGACCGGAGGCGAAAGAGGAAAATGGGACCATCTTGCCCAGGTTGTTGCGCACATGAAGTTTTTTCAGGTCGTTGGGCAGCATGCGGTAAGGGGCGTCGGCCTGGACAAAGACTCGTTTGACCCGTCCGGACTGAATAAAGTTGTTGACATAGGCGCTGCCGAAAGCCGTGGCAATGGTGCTGTTTATGGAGGAAATGGGGATGCCGAGGGAGCCGGCTTTCTCCCAATCCACATCGACCCGGTACTCGGGTACGTCTTCCATGCCGTTGGGGCGTACTTTGGTGATGCTTGGGTTGCGGGCGGCCATGCCGAGGAGCATATTGCGGGCTTCCATGAGCTTGTTATGGCCCAGGCCGCCGCGGTCCAGCAGTTGGAGATCGAAACCCGTTGCGGTACCGAGTTCGACCACCGGCGGGGGTGGGAAGGCAAAAGCCAGGGCGCCGCGGAACTGGGAAAAGGCCCCCATGGCCCGGCCGGCAACGGCTTTGACCTTGAGATCAGGGCGATCGCGCAGTTTCCAGTCCCTGAGCTTGATGAAAACAATACCGTTGGTCTGGGACCGTCCCGCGAAACCGATCCCGGAGATGGTCATGCAGGATTCAACGGCTTCCTTTTCGTTTTCAAGGAAATGTTTTTCCATTTTGGCCGTGACCTCTTTGGTCTGCTCCAGGGTGGAACCTGAGGGGAGCATGACCATGGCGAGGAGTATCCCCTGGTCTTCGTCGGGCAGGTAGGAGGTCGGCAGGTGCATGAAAAGGAATCCCACGGCTGCCACGATCAGGACGTAAACGACAAAGTAACGCAGTTTGCGGGAGAAGGAGCGTTCGACCATGCCCACGTATTTTTTTCTGAGACCGAAAAAGAGACGGTCGAACCAGCGGAAGAAGGGACGCAGAAAAAAGATGGCGTTGTCCGAGGGCTCATGCCCCGGGGGCACAGGTTTGAGGAAGAAGGCACACAGCACCGGGGTAAGAACCAGGGCGACCACCACCGACAGCAGCATGGAGGTGATGATGGTAATGGAAAACTGGCGGTAGATGACGCCCGTGGAACCGCCGAAAAAGGCCATGGGGCCGAACACCGCTGACAGAACCAGGCCGATACCGATGAGGGCGGTGGTGATCTGTTCCATGGACTTGGCGGTGGCCTCTTTGGGCGGCAGGCCCTCCTCGCTCATGATCCTCTCAACATTCTCCACCACGACAATGGCGTCGTCGACCAGGAGACCGATGGAGAGGACCATGGCGAACATGGTCAGCATGTTGATGGAAAAGCCGAAGAAGCTCAGGGCGCCAAAGGTCCCCAGAAGTACGATCGGCACGGCGATGGTGGGGATCAGGGTGGCCCTGATATTGCCCATGAAGAGCCACATGATGAGGAAAACCAGGAGCACGGCTTCGAAAAGGGTTTTGACCACCTCGAAGATGGCCACCTTGACGAAGGGTGTGGTGTCGTAGGGATAGACGACCTTCATGCCTTCGGGAAAATAGCGGCTCATCTCCGCCAACTTGGCTTTAACCCCATCTGCCGTATCCAGGGCATTGGCCCCGGCGGCCTGACGGATGGCCATGGCGGCGGCTGGCTGGCTGTTATGAAAGGCCTGGATGTCATAGGTATCGGTGCCCAGCTCGACCCGGCCGATGTCCTTGATGCGGATGTTGGAGCCGTCCGCATTGATGCGGATGGGGATGTCGGCAAACTCGTCCGGGGTTTTCAGCATGCTCTGGACGAGGATGGAGGCGTTGAGGCGCTGACCTGCCACCGCCGGTGTCCCGCCGAACTGGCCGGCCGACACTTCGGCGTTGTAGGAGCGCACCGCCGCGATGACGTCGTTCATAGTCAGGTTGTAGTCCGTCAGTTTGTCCGTGTTCACCCAGATACGCATGGCGTATTGGGAGCCGAAGACCTCGACTTCGCCGACACCGGGGACGCGGGCGATGACCTTCTCAAGATTGGATTTGGCGTAGTCCCTCAGGTCGTTGCCGTCCATGCTGCCGTCTTCGGAGATCAGGCCGACAATTATGAGATAGTTGCGGGTGGCCTTCCCGACGGTGACGCCCTGGGCCTGGACTTCCTCGGGCAGACTCGACATGGCGAGCTGGAGCTTATTCTGAACCTTGGACCAGGCGAGATCCGGATCGGTTCCCGCTTCGAAGGTCAATTCGATGCGGGCGGTCCCTGCCGAATCACTGGTGGCCGAGAGGTAGAGCATCTGATCGAGCCCGGTCATCTTCTGTTCGATGATCTGGGTGACGCTGTTTTCTACGGTTTCAGCCGAGGCCCCGGGGTAGGTTGCCGCGATGTAAATGGACGGCGGCGCGATGGGGGGATACTGGGAAATGGGCAGGTTGTAAATGGCCAGCCCCCCGACCAGCATGATGATAATGGCGATGACCCAGGCGAAGACGGGTCTATCCAGAAAAAATTTCGACAGCATCAATTGCCTCCGTTGGCTAATCCGGCGGCAGCTTTGTGCGGTTGGTCACCGGCGTTGTTTGCGGATGTCTGGGCCTGGAAAGGAACGGTTGTGACCACGGCGCCGGGGCGAACCTTCTGGATTCCTTCGACGATAATCCGTTCCCCGGGCTGCAGGCCCGACTGGATCAGCCATTGATCGCCGATGGCCCGGTCAACGCTGACCACGCGCGTATTGACCTTATTGGTTTCATCCACAACCAGGACCAGCGGAGTACCTTTGGGATCACGGGATACGGCCTGCTGGGGAACCAGGATGCCTTGCTGGTTGACGCCTTCCTGGATGACCGCCCGGACGAACATACCCGGCAGCAGCAGGTTGTCCGGGTTGGGAACGACAATGCGCAGAATGACAGAGCCGGTTGTCGGGTCCACGGTAACGTCCTGAAACTTCAACATCCCTTCCAAGGGGTAGGTTGTCCCTTCATCAAAGAGGATCTGGACCTTATTCATGTTCGCGTTGCTTTGATTTAAACGGCCGGCGGCAACATTGCGTTTTAAACGGAGCAGTTCACTGGTGGACTGGGTCACATCCACATAAATGGGATCCAGCTGCTGAATGGTGGTCAGCGCCTGGACCTGGTAAGCTCCGACCAGCGCGCCGTCAGTGATGCTTGATCGGCCGGTTCGGCCGGAGATAGGTGCGGTAATACGGGTAAATCCGAGATTGATGCGGGCCGCATCAACAGCGGCCTGGGTGTAACGGACTTCTGCCTCGGCCTGTTTCAGGGCTGCTTCAGCATCGTCGAATTCCTGTTGACTGATGGCTTTTGAACCCAGCAATTCCTGATAGCGGTTGAAGCGCAAACGGATGGCGGGTAAATTGGCTTTTGCCCTGCCGTGTGAAGCTTCGGCATTGTCAAGGGCTGCTTTGAACGGGCTGGGGTCGATCTGGTAGAGTACGTCGCCGGCTTTGACTTCGCTTCCTTCCGTGAACAGGCGTTTCAATACCAGGCCGTTGACCTGGGGCCGAATTTCCGCGATGCGGAAAGCGGAGGTCCGTCCGGGCAGTTGTGTGGTCAGGGTGACGGGCTGGGTTGCGACCTCTATTATTGCAACCTCGGGGGCACGGGGGACTGCGGCCTGTTTTTGTGACTTTTCACAAGCTGCCAGAAAAAGGGCGCCTGCCAGGATCGACAGGAGCAGTCCCCATTGAAATAGTTTGTCGGCCATTGTGTTCTGTTGCATCTAAATATCCTCCTGGAGCGGTAAATGAATGATATCTGAATCACTGAAGCGCTGTTTAAATTTAAAAAATCTAAAACATTTAAAGAAAGCCGGTATTTAAAGAAAGCCGGTTGATTGACGGTCAAGAACCATTGGGAGCTCTTTTTTGCGGTTTTGCCATGCGCATATCTCGATCGTCAATCATCTTTTAATCGCATCCCACATGGCTCCGATAACTTGCTCAATGAGGGTTTCATTAAGTTCCAGCAGCCCGGAATTATGGTCTTTGATGGAATTGATGATCGGGCCAAAAATCAGACTGTAGAGAAGTATCAGGGGAATATCCTTGATTACCTGTTGTTTTTTGCCGGATTCCACAAGGGAGTGAAAGGGTTCGCTGGCGCTTTCCAGCTTCTGCTTCATTTTGGTAACCCCGTAAGGGGAGTCAAAATATTGTTCGAGAAAACAGAATTCCAGACGATTTGCCATAAGATACCGATAAACGTTGCGGCACAGATGAACAAAGCGTTCCCGAAAGGGCATCTCTTCCGAATATCCTTCCAGGACATAGATTTTTTGTTTTCCTTCCATCTCTTCATACAAGGCATGGATCAGCTCTTCCTTGTCTTTGAAATAGCGGTAAATGGTCCCCACGCCGACCCCCGCCCGCTCAGCGATCATCGAGGTGGGGGTGCCGTGAAAGCCGTTTTCCGAAATTAACTCCAGGGTAGCTTGAAGGATGGCGGAGCGCTTGTCTGTTGGCTGAGTCATAAAGAAACCTCCAAAAGTACGGAGTGAACGTTCACTCCGTACTTTTTAATGCAAAAATTTGTCCTGTTCAAGGTGTTTGGGATATCCTTTTTTCTTTTAGAGGAAATATGCGAGGGCATATCAGGGAAGAGATTGAGGTTCATATAAGCCAATAGCGGAGTCTATACCTGGTTTTCTATGATGTCAATAGCGGAATGAACAATCACTCCGCGCCGGGTAATATCCTGAATATTGAATGAGAATGGCGAGAGCCTGAGGTGGGTTCAAGGGCTAACGCGGCTTGAGGTGGCGGAAAATTGACGGTTGCGGAAAGAAATTCGTTACTATCCAACTTGCTGGTGGATCGACTTGCGCCCCTTATTTCAAGGGCCTTATGAACCCATCCATGGGCTTAACTGCTGCCATTCCGTCGCCAAAGGCTTTCTTCAGGGGTGCCCCAAGCCCATAATGCTGAACAGCCACAAATTTGCATGAATCATCCGGCGGGGTGTCAGGTGAGAATTGTAAATAACTGATATTTTGCCAGGGCGCATTTTGTGCATTTCAGTAGTTTAAAAAATTACCAACCATATTTCCTCTTTATCATTTTTCAAAAAAGTGTAAATTGTTATTTTTCAAAATGTTTAAACCAAAAGCAACGATGGGGAAAAAATGTTCATTGTGAATCTGAGTTATATAAAACCTCTTGATACAGTTGACAGGCATCTTCCTGAGCATAAGGAGTTTCTCAGAGAGCAATATGCCAAAGGGGTATTTATCGTCTCCGGGCGTAAAGTCCCGCGTACGGGTGGCGTTATTTTGGCGCGGGGCAAATCCCGCAAAGAACTCCTGGCGATTCTGGAAGCGGACCCCTTTTTCAGGGATGGGATTGCCGATTATGAAGTCACCCAATTCACCCCAAGTCTGGTCGCGGAGGGGCTCGACCCCCTGAGGGAATGATACCAATGAGAGTTGGACTCGCACAACTTGAGTGCTTTGTTGGCGATATCGAAAGGAACTGTGTCAAGATTAAGCATTTTTGCCGGCTGGCGGCTGATGGCGGATGCGAAGTAATCGTCTTTCCGGAGATCACGGACACCGGGTATGTCCCTGAGGTCATAGCTGCAAAAGCTTCATCATGGGATGGCCTCCCTTTCCAGACCGCCCGGCGCTGTGCTTCGGAACTGAAACTTATTGTGATTTGCGGATTGTCCGAGCGTGTGGATGACCGCATTTTTAACTCCCAGGCCATTATTTCCATGGAGGGGAGTCTTCTCGGCCGCTACCGCAAAACCCACCTTTTCACTCCCGACCCAATCTGTGAAGAGCGGATCTTTTCACCGGGAGCCGACCTCACCCTGCTTGGCATACAGAACCTCACCTGGGGCTTCAGCATCTGCTACGATCTTCGTTTCCCCGAACTTTACCGTCTTCTGGCTTTGCGCGGAGCCGAGGTTCTTGTCAACTCCACGGCCTGGCCCCTGAGCCGTGAAAAACATTGGGATATTCTGACCCGGGCGCGGGCTATCGAGAACCAGGCTTTTTTTCTCGGCGTCAACCGGGTCGGCAGCGACAATGAGTTCCGCTTCTGCGGCCGCAGCCGCATCATCGATCCTTTCGGAGAGGTGGTGGCCGAGGCATCGGCGGACCGGGAGGAGTTGCTGGTCGGAGAAATCGAGGTGGAAAAAATACGCCGCTTCCGCAAAAAACTTCCCGTCTTTTCCGGCAGGAGAGCCGATATCTACGGCAACCTGGGAAAAACCTGAGACCTGCCCAAGAATTAAATCATCTGGAATAATCCCGGTTGAATTTTATCGTCATTGCAAAAGCTATAATTTTGCGAATGATTTTCGGCCTGCTTTTTTCTTTATTTGGCAGGGGTTGTAATAATCCGACCAGCCCGCCTGATTTCGATCGGTCCATACAATTTGTAAAAACTTGTCAGAGGAAAATTGACTGCATTCAACTCTAACCGGAGCGTGGAGATACCCTAACCCTTGACGGAAAGTAAAAGCCGGGTAAAGTCTTTTAACAATTGATCTTTAATTAGCAAGTCATGCCGTTTATTTGAGAACGGATGTAGTTTTTCATCGACCGTAATAGAAGAATTGTGGTTACTATTCAGCACAAAGACTCGTACCGGCCATGGAAAGGGCATCTGCCGCCCGGATGACGGTAGTTAAGCCCCATGGATGGGTTCATAAGGCCCTTGGAATGGGCGATGCGAGGCTTTATGCCGATAAGCTGATAATTACGAATTGAGAAGCAACATATTGAGAGTGAAAATGAGATGGTGAACCATAAAGCATCCGGGCTGCCCGTTATAGGGTGGCGGGAGTGGGTAGGGCTTCCGGACTTGGGGATCAAGACTATCAAAGTCAAAGTCGATACCGGGGCTCGATCATCTTCGTTGCACGCATTTAATCTTCACGTATTTGACCGGGATGGCGTAAAGTGGGTGCGCTTTGAAATTCACCCTGTCCAGCGCAAGATCATCAAGGCCGTGGCGGTTGAGGTGGAGATTTTTGACTTCAGGCCCGTTCGAAGTTCCAGCGGGACGGTCACACTTCGACCCGTGATTGTCACAAATATAGAGTTGCTTGGCATCACCTGGCCGGTTGAATTGACTCTTGCCAGTCGTGACGAAATGGGCTTCCGGATGCTTCTCGGGCGCGAGGCATTCCGGCGGCGGTTTCTTGTCGATGCAGGGAAATCCTACTATGGGGGCAGGCCAAACCGAAAAAAAACAAAATCCGAAACGGATAAATTGTAACTGAAATTATGACAGGAGGAACCCCTTTGAAACTGGCAATTCTCTCATGCAGCCCGAAATGTTACAGCACGCGACGACTTCGCGAAGCTGCCGAGCATCGCGGCCACGACGTTAAGGTTCTCAATACGCTCAAGTTCGCGATTGATCTCGAGCAGGGCGAGCCGGAGCTTTACTATCGCCAGAAACAGCTCTCTGTTTATGACGCCGTTCTGCCGCGGATTGGTGCGTCGATCACCTACTTCGGTACGGCGGTCGTGAGACAATTTGAACAGATGGATGTCTACTGCGCGAATACAGCGGCAAGTATCACCAATTCACGGGACAAGCTTCGCAGCTTGCAGATTCTCAGCCGCCACAATATCGGCATTCCGCAAACGACTTTTGTTCGCGACAAGAGAGATGTGCTGCCGGCGATCGAGAGGGTGGGTGGAGCACCTGTTGTCATCAAGCTGCTGGAAGGTACCCAGGGGATCGGCGTGCTTCTGGCCGAATCGGTAGCCTCCGCTGAGGCCATCATCGAGTTGCTGCAAAGTCAGAAGCAGAACGTATTGGTCCAGAAATTTGTCGCCGAGAGCAAAGGACGCGATATCCGGGCTTTTGTTGTCGGCGACCAGGTAGTCGGCGCCATGCGTCGAGTTGCCCAGGGCCAGGAATTTCGCAGCAATGTTCACCGGGGTGGCCGTACCGAGCCGGTGAACCTGGACGCAACCTATTGTGAAACTGCCGTGCGAGCCGCTCAAATCATGGGTCTTCGGGTTGCCGGTGTTGACTTGCTGGAGGCCAAAGACGGGCCACAAATAATGGAAGTAAATTCATCACCCGGATTGGAAGGTATTGAAGGGTGCACGCAACTTGACATCGCTGGTTCGATTATCGACTATATTGCCGCTCAAGTGAATTTCCCCGAGATCGACCTTCGCCAGCGGCTGACGGTGAGCCGTGGCTATGGAGTCGCCGAGATTTTCATCCCCGAAGGCTCGGAGTACGTCGGCAAATCGATCAACGAATCCGGATTGCGTGAAAAAGACATCATCGCGCTGACCCTTTATCGCGGGACGACGGTTATTCCAAATCCCCGGTCCAGCCGGCAGCTTGAAGCCGGTGATCGGCTGCTTTGCTTCGGGCGGCTGGAATTGATGCGCGATCTGATTCCCGGAAAGGTCCGCCGCAAGAGACGTCCGAAGGTGCATGACCTTCCTGAATTGCCGGTGGCAACCGAAGTTATCAGAGATTCCGAAGCTGATGACTCCGCTATGAAGTCAAAACAAGACGACGACGGTAACCATGATTAAGCCCCGCATACGAAAACCGATTGACGATTGGTTCGGTGAAAAAATTCCTGCCGGTGAGTCACGTAACGTAGACCTCAATGTGAGCGAGAGCTACAGCAGCATGACCGTACGGATTCCGATTCACATCCGGCGTGCAAAGGACGACGGCCCGGTTGTATTCATCACGGCCGCATTGCACGGCGATGAAATCAACGGCACCGGAGTCATTCGCCAATTGGCTCAAGACCATGATTTCCACCTCCTTCGGGGATCAGTCATGCTCGTTCCCGTGTTGAATATTCTCGCTTTCGATCGGCACTCCCGGTACCTCCCTGATCGTCGTGATTTGAATCGTTCGTTTCCCGGATCGGCGAACGGAAGTCTTGCCAGTCGCATGGCCCGTACTATTTTCGATGAAATTGTATCGCGATGCGATTACGGGATTGACCTGCATACAGCCGCCATCCGCCGCACGAACTATCCCAATGTGCGCGGCGATTTGACCAGTCCCAAAATTCGCCGGCTCGCTGAGTCGTTCGGTTCAGAGCTCATTATCAGCAGCAAGGGCCCAAAAGGAGCATTCCGTCGTGAAGCCTGCCTTGCCGGATGCCCGACTATCATCATGGAAGGTGGTGAAATCTGGAAAGTCGAACCGGGTATTGTTGAGACCGCAACGCGCGGTGTAAAAAACGTGCTTCGCCAACTCGAAATGCTCGACGGCAATGTGGAGAGCCCTGAGTATCAAATTATTATCGAGGAATCAAAATGGATCCGTGCCGAGCGAGGCGGCTTTCTGCACTTTCACGTCAAACCGGGTGACATTATCGAAGAAGGTCAGCCGCTTGCGACGAACACCACGCTTCTCGGCATCGAACACAGCACGCTTTGTGCTCCGTTCAACGCGGTCGTGATAGGCATGACCAGCCTGCCTGCGATCAGTCCCGGAGAACCGATCTGCAACCTGGGAAAACTTCCCGGTGGTTGCAAACCATCAGCACTTCGAAGGCAGCGAAAAAAAGAAGACGGCTTGGAACAACGCGTATCGGAAGAGCTTGCGTCAAACGTTCTTGTTGTTGAACCGCCCGACGGATCGGCAAATACCTGACACCAAAGGTCGGAACAATTTTTTTGAGCGCTGGTTTACCGAACCCCCAGTCCGAATCCTGCTTTGTTGCTGAAAAGCAAGATTGGGGTGGTCAGGATGGAATAATAGGGTTAAATTAGCCCCATGGAAAAGGTGGACTTCTCACAGAAAGCGCAGGATTACCAGCGTATCGAAAGGGCGATTCGCTATCTTGAAGCCCATTTCCGGGAACAGCCGGGCCTGGATGAAATCGCTGCCGCCGTAAACCTCAGCAAATTCCATTTCCAGCGTCTTTTCAAGCGTTGGGCGGGTGTCACTCCGGCGCAGTTTCTTCAAGTCCTCACTCTGAAGTACACCAAAGAAAAGCTGGCCGAGTCACGAAGCCTGCTTGATACATCATTCGATGCGGGATTGTCCGGTGCGGGCCGGCTTCATGACCTTTTTGTTTCAATCGAGGCCATGACCCCCGGCGAATTTAAAAGAATGGGCGAGGGGCTCCGAATTGAGTTCGGATTTCATTCCACCCCTTTCGGCGAGTGCCTTTTAGCGCTCACCCAGCGCGGAATATGCCATCTTGGTTTTGTCGAGGACCAGGATCGGGGCTCAGCTTTCGCAGCTCTTCAGGATAACTGGCCGCGGGCTGTGCTGAGGGAGAATTTGACAAGCACCGGAGCTTTAACAGCCAGGATTTTCAGCCCTGGACTTTTTGATTCGGAGCGTCCTTTCCATCTTCTGCTGAAGGGAACGAATTTCCAAATCCAGGTCTGGCGGGCGCTTTTGAAACTGCCAAGAGGGGAAATTTTAAGTTACAGGGATATCGCGGTTTATCTCGGCCGACCGCCTGCCGTGCGAGCGGTGGCCAACGCTATTGCACACAATCCCATCGCCTATCTGATCCCCTGCCATCGGGTTATTGCCACATCCGGAATTATACACCAATACCGCTGGGGTTGCGCACGCAAGAAAGCCCTTATTGCTTTAGAAGCTCTGGCGGGTAGTTGAATAACGTTGCTGTCAGCTTTCCTGTGACGGGGGGGTAAATCAGGGTGTTTTCGGCTTTCGCGAAATCAGCCAGTAAGTGATGCCAAGGGCTAGGACCAGTGCAGCGGTGGACCAGACGTATTTGTATCCCAGGTCCCGGTAGTCGAAAACGATCACTTTCCGGGCAATGGCCATCAGAGCGGTAGCGATTACCAGCTTGACGTGGATCACATCATCCCGCAGATAAAGGGTGATGTTGATGAAAATTTCGATGGCGATGAGGACCGCCAGAAAAGAGCCGAAGGTGGTCAGAATGTCGCCGATATTGAGAAGCAGAAAGGGCGGTTCGGCCAGGCGCTGATAAAGGACGTAGATGACATCACCGATTCCCCAGAGAATGACGAAAACCATCAGGATGGCGAGAAAGCGGACCGCCTGCTTGATGACGCGATGGAGGAAGCGGATCAGGGGGTCTTTCTGCTCCAGGGAAAAACCCCCATGCTCGTCATCGTATTCTCCCGCGTCTTTGACTTCGTATTCTTCCATAAGAGGTCACGCCCCGATGAAGGTTTAAAAAGGGATAAATTATGGACTTTTTCAGAACCTGTTTATTCAATAATTATCATAAAAACCTGGACTCACCAGGTGTCCGAGCAGAAAGGACGATTTGGAGGTCGAGAATCGGGCTCTCGACTCTTCAGGAAAAAGGAGTTTTATCTCCTCGCATGTGCGAGTGCAAATTCCAAATTAAACCTTGGCATTCCTGACTTGTTGAGTTAGAATTTTTACTTGGCTATAGCAGTTTTTTGCGGATTTAGCCGTTTTTCAACAGTTTGTTTTGCGGAGAAGTAAAGTGGACAAAAAGATTCATGAATTGAAACCGGCTTCGGCTGGCAACCCAAAGGCGTCATCCCTGTTAGAGTCCATTGGCAATACTCCCCTGGTTGAACTCCCGAGGATCAGTCCCCAGAAAGGGGCGAGGATTTTTGCCAAACTTGAAGGTAATAATCCTGGAGGCTCGGTCAAGGACCGGCCTGCCTACTGGATGATCAAGGTTGCTGAGGAAAAGGGTCTGCTGGATCATTCCAAAACCATTCTTGAACCCACTTCGGGAAATACCGGTATCGGCCTGGCCATGGTCGCGGCCTGCAAAGGCTATCGCATAAAATTGATTTTACCTGAGTGTGTCAGTATAGAACGGCGCCATGTTTTGCTTGCCTACGGTGCAGATCTGGTTTTGACTCCAGCTCATGAGCGTACAGATGGAGCGATTCGAGAGGCTCACCGTCTTCTGGCCGATAATCCGGACCGCTTTTTCATGCCCAATCAGTTTTCCAACCCGGCCAACTGGCTGAGTCATTACGAATCAACGGGGCCGGAAATCATCGAACAGACCGGTGGTAACATTTCCGCTTTTGTGGCCGGCATGGGAACGACCGGTACCCTGATGGGTGTCGGCCGGTGCCTCAAGGAATTCAATCCGAAAATTCAGATCATCGGCGCTGAGCCTCACGAAGGGCATGCCATCCAAGGTCTTAAAAACATGCATGAGGCGATTGTTCCGGAAATTTACGAGCCTTCCAGGCTGGACCGGATTATCGAAGTGGACGACCGTTCGGCGTTCTCCATGGCCAACCGCCTGGCTCTGGAAGAAGGCATCTTTGCCGGCATGAGCAGTGGCGCGGCAGTGTCTGCGGCTATCCAGGCCGCGATGGAATTTTCACCGGATGACAATATTGTGGTTCTCCTTCCTGATCGAGGTGACCGCTACCTCTCCACCAACCTGTTCCGCTCGGTGTGTGCCGAGTGTCCGCCCTGATCCAACCAAACTTCCTTACTGTGATTTTGAACGCCGGAGAGTTTTCTCCGGCGTTTTTGTTTTTTTTTAGGGAATTATTCAACCGGTGTTTTGCCTGTTTTCAATTCCATAGTGTCTAATCACTCATTGTTTTTGGGTTTAATAATTAAGTTTTTCGAAAAAATTTTTCATAGAATAAAATTTGTTATGCTATTTAATTAAGGATAGTCAATTCCGCTGCAAAGCTGGACAGGTTCTTTGACAATTAAATAACAGATCAGCCGATGAAGGGTTTCATTATGGCGAGAAACGATGGCGCCATATTGAAGACGCTATGAGCAGATTATTGACAAGTCATTTCCCGGGCTTCTCAAAGGGGTTTGCCAGCATATCAGCAGTATGCCAGCAGTATGCATATTTAATTGTTTATGCTTGGCTTTTTCAAATTAGCGTGTTTGGGGAAAAACCGATCCAATTTTCAATAATCTGCCTCAGGTCTCCCTTCTCTGCTTCCCGTTGTGTCTTAAATTTAAATAAAAAACAGAACAATGTTATATCGAAATCCCTGGAGAAGTGTTGTGAAAGATTCCTCCAGTTGAGATTCCTGCTTTTCAGGCAAAAGGGGCTCATGCCTGTTTTTTTATGAAAATAAACAAATTTTCGCCGTTTTTTCCAAGACTTTTTTGGGGGGCCGGAAAGAAAAAGTTAATTTGAGGCGGGCATGGAAATACCATTTTTTAGCGGATAAAAAATGCTCTGCCGACAAGGAGTTAAGATGATTTGAGAGACTCGGAAATCGAAGATTGCCGAACAAGTTTTTATGGTCAACAAGGATTATGTTTGATGTCAACGGTGAAGAACAAAAAAGTGCATATAAATAATTTGACAGTAAAATAGAACGGTGTTATATTTTTTTGAACTTTCTTTATCGTAAATATTTTGATTGTTAAAATACAGACCACCAAACGCAAGGGGGTAAGAACATGGATAAGTTCTATTCTGATTTTGCTGCAAGCCAGGAAAAAGCCAGACAAGTGGTGGGCAGGCCTCTCACTTATGCTGAAAAAGTCCTCTATGCTCACGTATGGAAGAAAGACATCAAGAAGCTTGAGCGGGGAGCCGATTATGTGGATCTTAAACCTGACCGGGTTGCCATGCAGGATGCCACCGCTCAGATGGCTGTCCTTCAGTTCATGATTTCCGGTCGGCAAAGTTCTGCTGTTCCGGCAAGTATCCATTGCGATCATCTTATCCGGGCTGAAAACGATGCCATGAGCGATTTGATGGTGGCAATGAAAGAAAATAAAGAAGTTTATGACTTTCTGGAGAGTGTCGGGCGGCGTTATGGAATCGACTTCTGGCGGCCGGCTGCAGGAATCATCCATCAGGTGGTTCTCGAAGAATATGCTTTCCCCGGCGGCATGATGGTCGGGACTGACTCCCACACCCCTCAGGCCGGCGGTCTTGGCATGGTGGCTGTCGGTGTCGGCGGCGCGGATGCCGTCGATGTCATGGTTGGTATGCCCTGGGAACTGAAATGCCCAAAAGTGATCGGCGTCAAGCTGACGGGCAGTATCAAAGGTTGGGCTGCGCCTAAGGATGTCATCCTCAAGCTGGCCGGCATCCTAACTGTCAAGGGTGCTACCGGTTGCATCGTCGAGTATTTCGGGCCCGGAGCCGAGACCATCTCCTGTACCGGCAAGGCGACTATTTCCAACATGGGTGCCGAGATCGGGGCGACCTGTTCCATCTTCCCCTATGACCAGAAAATGAACGAATTCCTGAAATGTACCGGCCGTGAAGAGGTTGCCGGTCTGGCCGAGCAACACAAGGATGCCCTGCGGGCCGATGACGAGGTTTATGCCGATCCGGCAAAATATTATGATCAGGTCGTTGAAATCGATCTCGACACCCTGGAGCCGCACCTCAACGGTCCTTTCACGCCCGACAAGGCATGGCCCATCTCCAAGATGAAGGAAGCTGTTGCTGAGGAAGGTTACCCGGAGAAGGTCAGTGCCGCCCTGGTGGGCAGCTGCACCAATGCCAGCTATGAAGACCTCGACCGCTGTGCCTCCCTGGTCAGGCAGGCCCTGGCCAAAGGCTTGAAAGCCCAATGTCCCTATCTCATCAATCCCGGTTCCATGCGTATCAAGGATACCGTCGAACGCGACGGCATTCTCGGCGCCCTGCAGGAGTTCGGCGGCACGGTTTTCACAAATGCCTGCGGACCTTGTATCGGTATGTGGAACCGCAAGGATGTTAAAAAGGGCGAGAAAAATTCCATTGTCACTTCCTACAACCGTAACTTCGCCAAACGAAATGATGGCAACCCCGGGACCATGGCATTTGTCGCCAGCCCCGAGACGGTAACACTGCTGGCAATTGCCGGACGCCTCGATTTCAACCCCGCCACCGATGAGCTGGTCAATGACAAAGGTGAAAAGGTCAAACTTGATCCGCCGGAAGGCAAGGAACTTCCCGAAGCCGGTTATGAGCCCGACAAAGGGGGCGTTATTTGTTCCACGCCGAACGATATGCGGGAAATCAAGATTCTTCCCGAAAGCGAAAGAATTCAGCTGCTCAGCCCTTTCGACCCCTGGGATGGGGAAGATTTTATCAACTGCAACCTTCTGCTTAAAGCCAAGGGAAAATGTACCACTGACCATATTTCCATGGCGGGTCCCTGGCTTAAATATCGCGGTCACCTCGACAATATCAGTCAAAACTTGTTTCTTGGCGCCACCAACGCCTATATCGACAGGCAGGGGGAAGTACTCAACAAATTTACCCAGAACTACGACGATCCTCATGCTGTTGCCCGCGATTACAAGAAAAGAGGCATGGGCTGGATAGTTGTCGGCGAGGAGAATTACGGTGAAGGGTCATCCCGCGAACATGCGGCCATGGAGCCCCGCTTTCTCGGTTGCAAAGCCGTGGTTGCCAAGAGCTTTGCCAGAATCCACGAAACCAACCTGAAAAAACAGGGGGTTCTCGCTGTGACCTTTGCCGACCCGGCCGATTATGACAAGATCGGCGAAAACGACCTGTTGACCATCAATGTGTCTCAGCTCAAGCCGGGTGAGCCGCTCAAGATGATCATCGACCACAATGACAACACTATTGATGAGGCGGTTCTCAACCATACCTACAACGAAAACCAGATTGAATGGTTCAAGGCCGGCTCCGCCCTCAACGTCCTTTACGAGAAGTTAAACGAGAAAAAGGGCAGAGGCTAAGGGAGTATCACCAAGATAATCATTGCCGGCTGACCCTGCCCTTGAGGGCGGGGCAGCCGGCAAATTAAACAAAAGGGTGGAAAAATATGGCACAACGTGGAATTAGAGAATGGGATGCCAAAAGGCTGATCGTGGATAATATCGACTTTCCGCTTACTCATGACATGGCTTTGATCAGGCCTCACTCTGACATCGACGAAATCCGCAAGGAACACAGTTTTTTGTCAGGGAAGCTGGTTGCCAAGCCTGACATGCTGGTAGGCAAGCGCGGGAAACACAACCTGGTTCTTCTCAACAAGGACTTTGACGAATGTGTCGAGTGGGTCAAAAAAAAGAGGTCCGGACCTGTGCGTATTGGCCCGGCCAAAGGGGAACTGACCCACTTTCTGATAGAACCCTTCGTTCCTCACGAGCAGGAATATTACGTTGCAATCCAGGCTGAGAGGGACGCCGATGTTATCTTCATCTCCGATCAAGGCGGGGTCGATGTCGAGGCCAATTGGGACAAGGTTAAGGAAATTCGTGTCCCGGTAGATGAGCTTCTTAAGGAAGAGCAGGTTCTGGAAGTTCTCAAGCAGCCGGTTATCGCCAAATTTGCCGCGGCCTTGCACAAGGTTTTTGCCGATCTCGATTTCGTCTACCTGGAAATTAACCCCATCGTTCTGGTCGGTGACAAGGTCCATATGCTCGATATGGTGGCGAAGCTCGATGATACCGCTGCTTATCGCAGCAAAGAAAAGTGGGACGGCGTGGCTTTCCCGGCCGCATTCGGTTCCACGACCACTCCCGAAGAACGTTATATCAATGAACTCGATTCCAAGACCGGCGCGTCCCTCAAACTGAAGGTCCTCAACCCCGAGGGCCGGGTCTGGACCATGGTTGCCGGCGGTGGTGCCAGCGTGGTTTATGCCGACACTATTGTCGACCTCGGTTTCGGCGAGGAAATGGCCAATTATGGGGAGTACAGCGGGGACCCCAATCAGGAACTGACCTACGAGTATGCAAAAACAGTTCTCGATCTCATGACACGCCATCCCGGCAAACCCAAGGTGCTGTTGATCGGCGGCGGGATTGCCAACTTTACCGATGTTGCCAAGACCTTTACCGGCATCATTATGGCTCTCAAGGACTACCGGGAAAAACTGATCGAAAACCAGGTCAGCATCTTTGTCCGTCGTGGCGGTCCGAATTATAAGGAAGGCCTTGAGAGAATGGAAGATACCGGAAAGGTTCTTGGCGTTCCGGTACATGTTTATGGACCTGAAACACACATGACCCGCATTATCAGCATGGCATTGGGAGGATGAGATGAACGATTACGATCTTTACGACAAGAATACACAAGCAATCATCTATGGTTCCCAAGTCAATGCTGTGCAGAGGATGCTCGACTTTGATTATCTTTGCGGCAGGGAAAAGCCCAGCGTGGCAGCCATTGTCAACCCCAACCGTGAAAGCCTGGTTAAGGTCTTTTTCAGCCAGCATGAGATCATGGTTCCTGAATACAAGAGCCTGGAAAAGGCCGCGGCCGAGCATCCAGAAGCCCATGTCATGATCAATTTCTCTTCCTTCCGGTCAGCTTTTGCCACGTCCAAGGAAGCCCTGGAGACGGACAGCATCAAGGTTGTCGTGATCATTGCCGAGGGAATTCCCGAGAGAGATACGCGCAAGCTCATCGCCCTGGCCAAGAAAAATGGCAAAACCATTGTCGGTCCGGCCACAGTCGGGGGCATCAAGGCCGGAGGTTTCAAAATCGGTAACACGGCAGGAAAAATCGACAATATTATTGCTTCGAAACTTTTCCGCCCCGGTTCGGTCGGTGTCGTTTCCAAGTCCGGCGGTCTTTCCAACGAAATTTACAATATCGTTGCCCTGAATGCCGACGGCATCAATGAAGGGGTCGCTATCGGCGGTGACCGCTGGCCCGGCTCCGACTACCTTGATCATCTCTTGAGATACGAGACGAATCCGGACATCAAATTCATGGTGGCCCTGGGTGAAATCGGCGGCCGGGATGAGTACGAAATCATCGATGCCATCAAGGCCAAAAAGATCACCAAGCCGTTGATCATGTGGGTCTCCGGTACCTGCGCCAAGATGTTTTCCTCGGGTGTTCAGTTCGGGCATGCGGGAGCTGCCAGCGGTGCTGACGAGGAGTCGGCCCAGGCCAAGAACCAGGCGCTTAGGGAGGCCGGTGTTATCGTGCCCAATTCCTTTGACGATTTTGGTGAAAAGGTTAAGGAAACCTACGAGAGACTTAAAGCCGAGGGCGCTATCAAGGAAGAGGAACTTCCTTCCGTACCTAAGTTTCCCGTGCCTCTCAAAGAAGCCCTTTCCACGGGTATGGTGCGCAAACCGACCAGCTTCACCTGTACCATTTCTGACGACCGTGGTGACGAGCCCGTTTATGCCGGCTATACCATTTCGGAAATTCTCGAAAAGGGCTGGGGGATCGGCGACGTCATCAGTCTCCTCTGGTTCAAGCGTCCTCTGCCTGAATTCGCCACCAAATTTTTTGAGCTGGTCATAGTTGTTTCGGCGGACCATGGACCGGCGGTCTCCGGGGCGCACAACGCCACTGTTACCGCACGTGCCGGCAAAGATATGGTCAGCGCCCTGGCTTCCGGGCTTCTCACCATCGGCCCCAGGTTCGGCGGTGCTATCAACGACGCAGCCATCTACTTCAAAGAAGCTGTGGACCGTGGACTTACCGCCAAGGAATTCGTCACTGAGATGAAGGATAAGGGCATCAACATCCCCGGCATTGGTCACCGCGTCAAGTCGGTCCAGAACCCGGACAAGAGGGTCGAGATCCTTTCCGACTATGCCAAGAAGAATTTCCCGAGCACCGAATATCTTGATTTTGCCCGCAAAGTGGAAGCCCTGACCACCGAAAAGAGGAACAACCTGATTCTCAACGTTGATGGCTGCATCGCCGTGGTTTTCCTCGATCTGCTTGCCTCTGGCAATGTCTTCTCCGAAAGTGAATCCCGCGAGATCGTCAAGCTTGGTTACCTGAATGGTTTCTTCGTCGTGGCCCGTTCTATCGGCATGATCGGACACATCATGGATCAGTACCGTCTCAAGAAGGGTCTCTATCGGCATCCGACGGATGATATCCTCTATGATGTTCAGAAAATGGATTAGGGCTTGCTATTTAAAGCTATTTTCATATAATCGCAATGGATAAAAAAGTGATAGCGTGGTGTTTACGCCACGCTATCACTTTTTAAAGCTCGTACCCGCTTTTCCCGGGTCCAGCCAGCGGATTCAGGTGGCACTGTTCAGGGTGGTTGAAAAAGTAATTAGAGCTGCTGTTGGCAAAGATATTGAGAACAAATTCTGTTTTAACAACTTGAAATTTTGGCACTGTTTCTCTGGTTTTTCTCTAGGCCGAACTTCCCCCCAGGCTGACGGGAGCCTACGGTGGCGTCCCCACTCAAATCCTTTTCTCTAGGTTTTGAGCCGGGAAGCCTCTTCCCAGTCGAAACAAACAGCCTGTCTTTCTGAGCCGTATTTTCCTGAAGCGGAACCGGCACGTGTAAAGACAACACCCATCCGCGAACCAAGGTTCGAATCGTCACCTTTGTGTGCAGTCGGACTAATTTATGTCAGGACCGGAGCGTATTGAAAAATGAGCTTTTGGCTCCTTCTACGACAGGTTTAGAGGTGCGTATTAATTTTTTTCTGAATGAAAAAGCTTATGATTTTTCCTCGCGGGATTTTTCCAATCCCATCTGTTGGGGTTTTTCCTGGCTTTTGCCGCAACTTTGTTCCTCTTGGGGGACCGGACGGGAGGAGCCTGTATGTGGTCTTTTGCGTTTGGCAAAACGGCTTTTCCAGGCTTGCCTTGAGGAACCCATCAACATGGATCAAGACTTTAGTCCCTTCAAGAACGGTTTTTTGATAAATAAAATTCGCCATGCTGACCCGAATGGAACCCGAATTGCTTCAAAATGCGTGGTTCGAGAATGCTCCCTGCTCTCATGGGGGCGTTTGTGTTTTTAACCTGCAATAAATATTAGAGTGAGACAAATGTTCAAAGATGAGTTGTGGAAATATCCGAATCGACAGAAGTTGAAAGGAAGGGTTATGAAACAATTGTTGTTTGTTGCCGTTTCTTTGGCAATGCCGGCCCTGGCGTTTGCCAGTACTGAGCCTTCCACGGCAATTGTAGATCTGTCCAACACAGTTTACGGTTATCTGGGGATCGCGCTTTTTGTGGCGGCCTACATTCTGGTGCCGCTGGAAAACAAGATTCATCTGCGCAAAAGCAAACCCCTCATGTTTGCAGCCGGGGTTATCTGGCTTTTACTTGGGCTTGCTTATTACCGCATTGGGGACCTCCATACGGCCCATGCGGCCATAAAAAACAACCTTCTGGAATTTGCTGAAATTTTCCTCTTCCTGCTGGCTGCCATGACATACATCAACGCTCTGGAAGAGCGTAACGTTTTCCAGGCATTGCGCGCTTTTCTGGTTTCCCGGGGGTTTTCCCTGCGGTCAATTTTCTGGATTACCGGATTGCTGGCGTTCTTCATTTCACCGGTGGCCGATAACCTTACTACCGCTTTGATCATGGGTGCTGTGGCGATGGCGGTAGGTGGGAAAAATACCAAATTTGTGGCACTGGCCTGTATTAATATCGTGGTGGCGGCTAATGCCGGCGGTGCTTTTTCCCCATTCGGGGATATCACCACCCTCATGGTATGGACCAAGGGCAAGGCGGAATTTCATGAATTTTTCCGCCTCTTCCTCCCCTCCCTGGTTCACTGGCTGGTGCCGGCCTTGCTCATGAGTTTCGCTGTCGGCAAGGAACCTCCAGAGGAGCATCAGGAGGACGTGAAACTCAAATACGGTGCTTTCGGAATCATGTTCCTTTTTCTTGCGACCATCACCACGGCGGTTTGTTTCCACAACTTCCTGAATCTTCCCCCGGGCGCAGGCATGATGCTCGGGCTCGGCTACCTGGGATTATTCTCCTATCACATCAAACTTCACGAAGGGAACCTGAAACGTTTCGATTACATTCTAGGTACCCGAAGCGAGGAGACCTTTACCCCCCTGCGGGCTATCGCCATGAGCAAAAAGCCTATAGGCGATATTATCGAAAAATTTGATGAAGCGATTTTTGCCATTGACACCAACCATAAAATTACCCACTGGAACAAGGTCATGGAAAAGCTTACCGGGATCAAGGCCGCGGATGCCGTGGGCACCAACCGCCAGTGGTCTCCTTTTTACAAGGAACAGCGCCCCTCGTTAGCGGACCTGTGTATCAGCTATTTACCGGAAGACGCCATTGCCACGCATTATGAAGCCGGCATGCGGCGGAAGAACCCTTATGTGGAAGATGCCTATGATGCCAGTGGCTTTTATCCCCATATGGGTGAAGAGGGGCGCTGGTTGTCTCTTTCCGCTGCCCCCATAAAGGATCGGGATGGCAAGGTGATCGGAGCCGTTGAAATCCTTCAGGATTTTACCGAACGCCGGAAACAGGCTCACCATTTCGATATCATGCAGAAGGTGGCCCGCGCCGAGTGGGATACGTTGATGTTCTTTTATGGCGTCATCCTCTGTGTCGGCGGTCTGGCTCAGTTCGGGTATCTGGCTTCAGTCTCGACCCTCATGTACCATGACCTTGGTGCCACCACTGCAAATGTTCTGGTCGGAGGTATCGGTGCGGTTCTCGGCAATATTCCGATTCTCTTTGCGGTCCTTGCCATGGACCCGGTCATGTCTCATGGCCAATGGCTGCTTCTGACCCTTACGGTCGGGATTGGGGGCAACCTGCTTTCCGTCGGTTCTGCGGCAGGCGTAGCTCTTATGGGCACGGCGCGTGGTAAATACACCTTTGGCGTTCACCTCAAGTGGGTGCCGGCCATAATCCTTGGCTATGTCGCCAGCATATGGTGCCATTTAATCCTCAATGCCAAGCTCATGTAAAAAATTTTTGAGGTGAACAAAAAGGCAGGGTCGTTTTATAAAAAATGGCCCTGCCTTTTTTTATTTGCGGTTAAAATTCCTGGTATGACTTATAAAGATTACTTTTCAAAACAAGCGTCAAATTATGCCCGTTTTCGGCCCAGATATCCCAAAGATCTTTTTAAATATCTGGCTTTGATCTCTCCTGGCAGACATCTGGCCTGGGACTGTGCCACCGGGTCGGGTCAGGCGGCTGCCGGGCTTGCCCGTTATTTTAAAAAGGTCATTGCCAGCGATGCCAGCCCGCGACAGATAGACCAGGGCCAAAGGATACCCAACGTGGAATACCGGGTGGCAAAGGCGGAGGACTCCGGGTTGGCGGATGCTTCAGTTGATCTGATTAGCGTAGCCCAGGCCCTGCACTGGTTTGATCTGGATACTTTCTTCCGGGAAACGGACAGGGTTTTGAAACCGGGCGGGATTCTCGCAGCTTTGACCTACGCATTCATGACCATATCCCCCGGGGTCGATGCTGTCATGGAAAGATTCCATAAGGAGATAGTCGGCCCCTACTGGCCTCCGGAGCGGGCCATGGTCGAAGAACGCTACGCTGGGATCAGGTTCCCCTTTGAGCCGCCCCTCCAGACGCCGGAATTCAGAATGAGCAGTCGCTGGGATCTTGAGCATTTCTGCGGGTATCTGAGATCATGGTCGGCGGTGCAGTGTTTCAGGACGGCAAATGGTTCGGACCCTTTGGATTTGATCCTTGAGGATTTAATCGATGCCTGGGGCGAGGCGTCCGGGACAAATGTTATTACCTGGTCTCTGACGGTTATAATCAGAAAGAAGGAGGAGACCGCATGATGAAGCTGCATTGTGATAATATTGAAATCGCTACGGGGATCGGCCCCGACATTGTTAACATCACTCCCCAGCTTGGTGCGATTGTCCGCCAAGCCGGAGTGCTAAACGGCAGTCTGCAGGCAACAGTCATCGGTTCGACGGGGTCTCTCACCACCATCGAGTTTGAGCCCGGGGTGGTGGAAGACCTGAAAAAAGCTATTAGCCGTCTGGCTTCTCCCGATGCGGTATATGAGCACGAGAAGGCCTGGCATGACGGCAATGGCCACAGCCACGTTCAGGCGGCCCTGCTGGGGCCGTCCATCGTCGTACCCATAAGAAGCGGGTCCCTGGCTCTGGGGACCTGGCAGCAGGTCGTCACCATCAATCACGACAACCGTCCCCGCAGGCGGCGTATCGAGATCACGATTATCGGTCATGACCTTTAAATGTCTGTTGAATAGAAGCGGTGTGCGGTTCTATAATCTCTTTGCCCCGGCTAAGAACGGATGAAAATGGGTAATTATTCAGCTTTCCGGCACAATGTTTCGCATCGCTCATTCCAAGGGCCGCGTGAACCCGTCCATGGGGCTTAGCTGCCGCCATCCGGGCGGCAGATGCTCTTTCCATGGGCGACACGAGTCCTTGTGCTGAATAATTACGAAAATTGTTCTTTGCCTCCGGCGGGGAAAGGATCAAAATGGTTCGGATTATGCATTTTATGGGCGGGTTTTAATAATTAAATTTTGTTGAAAGGTGAATAGGATGGTCACAGCACAAATGATCAAAAGCGGGGAAGCCAGGATTGCCATGGTCGGCCTTGGTTATGTCGGGCTGCCCCTGGCCGTAATGTTCGGCCGCCATGTGGAGGTAATCGGCTTTGATATCAGCGCCAGAAAAATCAAGGAGCTCCGTCAGGATATCGACACGACGCTGGAGGTCACCACGGAGGACCTGAAAAGTGCCTCCATTGCTTACACCGACGATGCCGCTGAGCTGAAAAAAGGGTCGTTCATCATTGTCACCGTTCCGACTCCCATCGATGGCCATAAAAAGCCCGACCTCACCCCGGTGGTATCGGCAACCCGTACGGTCGGACAGAATCTCACCAAGGGCGCCATCGTCGTCTATGAATCGACGGTTTACCCCGGTGTCACCGAGGATATCTGCGTGCCGATTCTTGAAAATGAGTCCGGCCTAATCTGCGGCAGGGATTTCACGGTCGGCTATTCGCCGGAGCGCATCAATCCTGGCGACAAGGTGCATACCGTCGACAAGATCGTCAAGGTGGTTTCCGGCCAGGACGAAGAGACCCTGAAGACGGTGGCCGAGGTCTACCGCATGGTCATTGCGGCAGGAGTGCACGAGGCGTCCACCATCCGTGTCGCTGAAGCCGCCAAGGTTATCGAAAATACCCAGCGCGACATCAACATCGCCCTCATGAACGAACTTTCCATCATTTTCAACAAAATGGGAATCCGCACCAAAGAGGTTCTGGAAGCGGCCGGCACCAAGTGGAACTTCCTTCCTTTCGTGCCCGGCCTGGTCGGCGGCCATTGTATCGGCGTCGATCCCTATTATCTGACCTACAAGGCCGAGGAGATCGGTTACCATCCGGAAGTCATTCTTTCCGGACGCCGTATTAACGACGGCATGGGGAAATATGTTGCCGAGATGACGGTCAAGCGCTTGATTCAGGCCAACAAGCAGGTCAAGGGCGCTAAAATCCTGGTTCTCGGTTTGACCTTCAAGGAAAATTGTCCCGATATCCGCAACAGCAAGGTGGTCGACATCCTCAAGGAACTCAAGGAATACGAAGTCGAAACCTTTGTTCACGACCCCATGGCTTCCGCCGAGGAAACGAAAGAGGAATACGGTGTTGATCTGGTTTCTCTTGAAAAGGTGCCGCCTGTGGATGGGGTTATCTGGGCGGTGGCTCATGAAAAGTATGCCGGCATGAGTGTCGAGCGCCTCAAGGGGTTCTGCGCCAACGGCGAGGCCCCCGGGGTTATAATCGATGTCAAGTCGAAGCTGTCGCCGGAAGAGGTCGAAAAAGCCGGGCTGCTTTATTTCTGCCTGTAGATCGAAAAAAATTGTACATTCCAGCCCGCTCCTTTGAGGAGCGGGCTTTTTTATTTTCAGGATCAGGGGACAAGGAGAAGCACTCCAGGTCAGCGGAAAAAGTCAGGCGAAAAGTCGGGCTGGAGAAAATGGTGGTTGTTAAAAAGGAAAATCTTCCGTCGGGTTCACTTCTTCAAGTTTGTCTTCTCTGGGTTTTTTCGCCATTGAATGCACAGGGTTGCTTTCGACATAAATGGCCTTATACGGTCTGGTGGGGCAGGCATATTCACAGGCCCCGCAACCCACACAGATGCTTTCATCGACTTTCGGGGCCCGCAAATTAACCTCTTTGTCAAAAACCATTCTCACGGCTTTGGTGGGGCAGTGCTCCGCACAGGCGCCGCAGTCGGTTTGCTGTGTATAGACCACACAATTTTTCCGAACGAATCTGGCTTTGCCCACCTGAAGCAGTTTTTTGCTTTCCACGGATTGTTCCAGAATGGCGCCGCTGGGGCAAACGGTGGTGCAGACGACGCATTTGTAATCGCAAAAACTGGTTTTGAAATCCATGCGGGGTTGCATGATCCCCAACAAACCGTATTCCAGAAAAGCCGGCTGCAGCACCTGGGTTGGGCATGCTGATACGCACAGGTGGCAGGCAGTACAATTGTTCATGAGGTTTTCCAGAGAACCGGAGCCGGGTGGTGAAATGGCATTATTCCTTAGGATGGGTACCGTACTGTCCCGGTAGATTTCCATCTGCCCGGCTCCGGCGGAAGAAGCCCCTGAAGCAAATAAAAATGCCAGCGTCTGCATCATGAAGTCCCGTTTTTTGGAATCTTCCAATACATGCTCAGATCTGGATTTTCGAAGACCTGATTGGTATTCCACTGCAGCTGTGGGACATACTTCGAGGCAATTGTAACAAGCCACACACCTTGAAAGATCAATGTGTTTGTTTTCCAAATCCAGGCAGTTGGCTTTGCATACTTTTTCACAGGCTTTGCAGTTGATGCATTGAGACTGATTGAACTTGATTTTAAAAATTGAAAAACGGGACAAAAAGCCAAGAAATGTTCCCACCGGACACACGGTATTGCAGAAAAGCCTGCCGTGGAAAAGGCTCATCCATAGAACTACGGCAAAAACGATGGCGGCGAACCCTAGAGAAAAAGGGGCGATGCTCTTTAAATCCGCCGGTTGAATCGTATATAAGTCAAATTTTTCCAGTGAAAAAACCAGGGCATTGTTGATACCAATGGCGATCGGCCTGATGATGTGGGTCATCAGGCGGCCGAAATTGCTGAAAGGGTCTAAAAGGGTTAAGCCGATAATGGAGCCGGAAAAGAAAACAAGAGCGACAGCGGCTAAAATGCCATAGCGGATTTTTGCAAAGGCTTTTTCATAGGAAAATTTTGTTTTTTTCGTCTTTTTTCGCAAAAAACCGGCAATGTCCTGCAGAACCCCTAACGGACATAAGAAAGAGCAATACACCCTGCCGTATAACAGCGTAAGAACGGTTACGAAAATAAAACCCGAGGCAGCCAGGGTCCCCACCGTGAGAAATTTGAGGAGGGAAGGTACAAACTGAAAATAGACAACAGCATCTGAAAAAGTTTTCGGGATGGAATAATCCAGGTCCAGAAAAATCACGGAGAATGCCAAAAAGAAAGCGAGGGAAACAAAGACCCTCACTTTCTTTAACTGTCTTGATTTCATGGTTTTACAGCACGATTCGGTCAATATTGAGCTTGGTCAAATCTTTTTTTCCCACGCCCAATTCATGGGCAAAGCCAATGTAGGGGATATCCGCCGGGTCCATCCCGAAGAGTTTGGCCGCAGCCGTATCCGCCGCCACCATATCCGTGGAAAGGATTTGAGATTTCATCATGACGACATCTTCGATTGAACGGCCTTTAGGGCCGTTCCTCATCATGACCTGGTAGGCATCGATTACATTCAAGTCCGGTTTGCGGAAGGTGGCAAAATCGGCAATACACTGGTGGAGATCGTTTCTGTGCCAGTACCACCTGTCCCACACTATGCCCATGAGGTTTTTCATGGCGATGGTAAGTTTGGCGCCGCCATGGCTTTTCAATATGGGGACATTGATGAAAACATCCGATTCCATAATCAGCTCATGGACCTTGGCATCGGTCAGTGTCTTACCGCCGGGTACCTCGACGCTTTGATAATATCCTTCCCTGTTGCCCGGTACGATTTTCCCTCCGGCGTCCTGCACGGCATTTTCAATCCCGCTGTTGGCATAGCAGGAGGACCATCTGTCGCAGGTATGATCAAACACGTAAACATCTTTGGCGCCGGCATCCAGGCATTGTTTGATGATCGCCTTGACTAAAACCGGGTTGGTGTTTCCGGCCCTTTCCGGTTCGACGTTCCAGCCGATGTTGGGTTTGATCACCACAGTCTGGTTGGGTTTGACAAATTTTTTCATGCCGCCCAGGGAAGCTACAGCCCGATTAAACATGGCATCCGGCTCGCCGCCCTTTATGGCGACAAGGTCAACGGCACTACTTTTTGCTGCCGAATTCGCGGCAAAAGATGGTATCGGTTTGCCAAAAGCCAGGCATGCACCGGCACCCAGCCCCAACTGTATTCCCTTTTTGAAAAACTCTCTTCTTTTCATGGCAAAACCTTTTCATAATCCGGGTTGAGGTTGATGCGGTAGTGGGGTGACGGAAAAAAGGATATTATTTTCGGTTTGCAGCTGCGGGCCGCGGCAACAAACTTAAACTCTGCGGTGACTTACTTTTATCTTGTTATTCAGTGGGAGCGGCAGTCAATACAAAAATTTCTGTTGGGATAGTACCCTTTATGGGCTCTGCCAGGAAAGCATCTCCCCCACAAGAGGCCAGGAACATCAAGGCCTGGCGTGGGGGAGAAGGCAATTAAACAATTTTTGGGTCTACGGAATTATCCTGCATCGGGGCAGTGAGCACCTGATTTTCCGATCCGGGATAACCGCATTTTATTAAAGTTTTTTATGGCAGAACCACCAGTCGTAGTTGTCATATTCCGTTTTGCGTTTTTTGGCCGACGCCCAGTCCTTACAGGGAGGAATGATGACACGGTCTCCCAGCAGTTCATTATTGGGCCAGTTCGCCGGCATGGCGACCTTTTCCTTATCCGAAATCTGCAGCGCTTTGACCGCGCGGACGATCTCGTCCATATTGCGGCCGATTTCCTGGGGATAATAGAGGATCAGGCGGGCTTTGCCCTCAGGGTCGCAGATGAAAACGGCACGCACCGTGTTGCTGCCTTTCCCCGGATGGAGCATGCCCAGCTTGTTGGCAATGGCGTCGTTGGCGGCGACGATGGGAAACTTGATTTCAATGTTGAGATTTTCCTGGATCCATTCGCTCCACTTGATGTGGGAGAAGACCTGGTCGATGGACATGCCGACAAGTTTGCAGCCCAGCTTTTCGAACTCGTCGAATCTTTTCTGAAAGCCGACAAACTCGGTGGTGCAGACCGGGGTGTAATCCGCCGGGTGGCTGAAAAGGACGAACCAAGACCCTTTGAGATCTTCGGGGATTTTCATGGGGCCGTGGGTGGTCTCGGCCTCGATGCTGGGAAGTTTTTCACCTAAAAGGGGCATGGGGTATCTGGTTTCTTCCATTTCTTTTCCTCCTCAAAATTTGATTTATAATATGTTCTGTTGTTTTCTTCAAAAGGGTTGGCCTTTGTCGGGGGCCGAAACCCAAGTGTTTATTTCTTCTGTTTCTAATATCTCAAAACTCTTCGTTTGCAAGGGGCAAACACGAGCGGTGGGTTAAAGTCTACCTGCTGTCGCAGATAACGCAAAAAAGATCTGACAGTCTCTGTTTTTGTTCCCTGCTAATCGCCAATATTGATAACTATATAAGAATCATTATCCATGTCAAGTGTCTTTAGACTTTTTTAGGGATTAAAAAACAATTAAAAAAACCAAAGGGATTGTGGGTTAGGTTTTTGGTACCCGCAATTGGAGCTGACGAGGTGTAGACCTGATACCCTGGCTCTGTTCAGGTGAAAAAATCTAGACTGGACAATATTAGGTTTAGTCCATATTATCTGACAAAGGGGAAACCAAGTCGTAGTGAAAGGAGTAAGAAATGCCGGAATTTTGCAGCCCATTTTCAGTAAAGAAAAGTGATCGAAAACTCACCGATGAGGAATTGATTCGCTCCATCCGTTTTATGATCGCAGCTGAATACGAGGCGATTCAGCTTTACCAGCAAACCGCCGAGAGCACGGATAACAAGCTTGCCAAGGAAGTTCTCCTGGATATCGCCGACGAAGAAAAAGAGCATGCCGGCGAGTTCCTGCGCCTGCTGCGGGAGTTGGACCCCAAGGAGGAAGAGTTCTATAAAGAGGGCTACGAGGAAGTTGAGGAGATGATCGAAAAGCTCAAGAAATAACCAGGGCCAACAGTGACGGGGGCGGGGAAAACCGCCTGCTGGCTTTGGCGACTAGACCTTATTTGGAAAAGAAGACCTTTCACGGCTGTGTGAAAGGTCTTCTTTTTTTTTTTTGGTAATGACAGGGACCTTATCGGATTACGGGGTGAATATACTGTCCCAAAAATCGTCGGGACATAATTAAGTTTAATTCATAGTATAATTTTTAGGTTTTGGGCCAAGTCTTCGTTTGACCTTTTAATAAGGGAAATACTGGCCAGAGTCGAACCGTGACCCCTTTGCCCACTTTTTTGGAGGAATTTTCAGCATCAGGGAGTTATCCAGTTTCTGTATAATTCCCTATTTGGGGTGTTATCCAGTTAGTAAAATTATAAAAAACAGCCTTTCGTTGTCAACTTTAGGAAATTTTTAGGAAGTTATCCAGAAACTGTATACTAACTTGTTGGGCAGAGGACAAGCATGATCATTAGTAGATACCGGCACCCGTTTCTGTTCTATGGTTTATCCACCGCAATTCCTTGGGGCTTCTGGTTTGGGGCTGCGTATGTAAGTCATATTACACCGACAAACAACTTTCTCGGTGCAGTCGTTGGCATTTTAGGCGTGGTTGGGTTGATAGGGCCGATAGTGATTGCATTTTCTCTGATATGGCCACATCCGGAAATGCGGGAGGACCTAAAGCTTCGTATCATCGGCCTGAAAGGAATCGGGACCACCTATGGGTTGTTAACTTGTTTCCTTATGCTTGCCAGCATCATACTGGCGCAAGCCATTTCTTTGCTCTTCGGTCATAGCGCCGATCAATTTCAATTTGCCGGAAAGTCATCTTTCTCTGCCGGGATTTTTCCCGGATGGTTCTTGCTTTTTCTCGCGCCGCTGGTAGAAGAACTTGCTTGGCACTCCTATGGAACGGATTGCCTACGTCAGCGCATGAATCTTCTGAAAACGTCTCTCCTCTTCGGAGTCTTCTGGGCGATATGGCACATGCCGCTTTCGTTAATTAAAGGCTATTATCATAGCAACGTCGCCGAGACCGGTTTGATCTACAGTATTAATTTCATGGTCAGTCTGGTGCCATATGTGGTCCTGATGAATTGGCTGTATTACAAAACCCATCGGAGTATCCTCGTCGCAGTCGTGTTTCACATCACGGCAGGATGCTTCAATGAGTTGTTTCATACACACCCAGACAGCAAGGTTATTCAGACTGTGCTGCTGCTCTTCCTATCTGTCGTGGTTGTCATAAAAGACCGTGAATTTTTCCTGCAGCGTGAGTATCAAGGGGATTAAATGACAAATATTTTGAAAATGCCCAACCAGTCTGACGTCCTACACGCGCGAATGACAGTCGCACGCGGCATGCAGGGGGAATACAACTGATAATGTGTAAATGGTTTCAGATCGTTGGAGGCGTCGTTGTTATAGGATCAGCCGTCGCAATGTTGACTGGGTACATTCTGGAAGCCTCCAAGGCAGACTTGATAGAAGCCTCGCTTCTCCTGAACGCGTCCAGACCAGTTGGTGAAATTGTCAGTTTCGATGCCTTCGGGAAGCTACCGCCTCCCGTGGAACGCTATTTCAGGCATATTTTAATAGACGGACAGGCGATAATTAATACGGCGACTTTACGCCAAAGCGGGACAATACGCACCAGTATCCAGAAAGAAGAATGGTCCTCATTTACCGCAAGGCATCTCGCAGTACCGCTGGCAACCGGCTTTATTTGGAATGCTAAGGTCGAAACCCCTATAGCTACCCATGTACGAGTTCTAGACAGCTACATTCCCGGAATTGGTTCGGGCCGCGTAAGCCTCTTGTCGGCCGTTCCAGTCGCCTCACAAGTTGACAAGCCGGAATTGAACTCTGGTGCCTTGCACAGGTACCTGGCTGAGGCAGTCTGGTATCCAACGGCCCTTTTGCCTCAGTCCGGTGTGGTGTGGAGCCCGATTGATGATTCATCGGCGATGGCAACACTGAGTAACATCGGCACCACTGTGTCGTTAGAGTTTCGATTTAACGACGTTGGAGAGATGACCGAAATTTTCACTCCTGCCCGGTTTGATCACTTTGATGGACGCTACAGACAAATACCGTGGGAGGGACATTTTCACGATTATCAAACACGTGCAGGTATGCGCGTCCCACTCTATGGTGAAGTGGGCTGGTATGCCAACGGCAAGTTGGAATTGGTCTGGAAGGGAAACATTACCGATGCAAAATATGAGTTTCTCGAATGAGCCATAAGTTAGTTAAATGGGTATACCCAACCCATAAGGATTGATACGACACGGTTTTGGTCGTTTCAATCCATTGTTCATGAAGCCCATGGATTTGGCACGGATCTTTGATAAT
>JAFGRU010000040.1 GCA_016934985.1 Deltaproteobacteria bacterium | reverse complement strand
TCGGCACAAGGCCCCGCATCGCCCATTCCAAGGGCCGCATGAACCCATCCATGGGGCTTAGCTGCCGCCATCCGGGCGGCAGATGCCATTTCCATGGGCGATACGAGTCCTTGTGCTTAACAGTTACAAAAGAGAGTTCCTTTTTGAACCCTCTTTTTTGGTAACCTTTTTTAAGGACGAGTCGGGTATTAAGCAATAAGTGTTCTTGAAACGGCTTCCTGCGGGATGTTGCATTACGGCATCAGGGCAGGACTTCAACTGTTTCCAGATATTTCTCCTGAAACTCCTCGGCCCTTTTGCGGACCATCCGGGCTTTTTCCTCTTCACCTATATCGTAATAACGTTGTTCCAGATTGTTGAGACTTTTGATGAGACTCGGAATAAATTTTTGGGGATCAGCCGAGGCCAGCTGTTCCTTGATATTGACAGCCATTTCGGTGGCTACGAGGGCTCTTTCCGGTTCGCCCATTTTTGCGTACAAGTTTCCCTGGTTATTGAGACAGCCGGCCAGGTCGGGCTCAAAATCCTCGGGCTGGGCGGAGACCAGTTTCGAGTAAATCTCGATAGCCTCTTCGGTGGCCGACAGCGCTTTTCTGTAATCGCCCAGAGCTGCATAGCCGAGTCCCAGCCTGTTGAGACTCGTCGCCAGGTGGGGGTCGAAAACCAGGGGGTAATTGGCAGCGAGGCTTTCATAAATTTTAACAGCGGTATCGATGCTGATCAGGGCTTTTACATCCTCTCCGGCGCTGGCGTACCTGCTGCTGAGATTGTTGAGGCTGCTGGCAAGAAGAGAGTCATAAACAGCTGTTTCCTTGGCCAGCTTGGAGTAAATTTCCACCACCCTCTCGGTAATTTCGAGGGCTTTTTCCGTGTCTCCCATGAAAGCATACAGATTTCCTGCGATGCTGAGGCAGCCTGCCAGGTCGGCCTCAAAGGTTTCCGGCCGGGCTTCGGCCAGTTCTTCGTAAATTTCAAGCGCCCGCTGAATGGTTCTCAGTGCTTCCGCCATCTCCCCTGTGTCCACATACCTGTTCCCCAGGTTGGTGAGGCTTGTGGCCAGACCGGCCTCATAGTGCCCGGGGCGGGTGCTGGTTAATCGTTCGTAAATATGTACGCTTTTGGCGGTTGCCATCAGGGCTTTTTCCGTTTCCTTCAGCTGGGAGCATAAATCGCCCTGGCTGTTGAGGCAGGTGGCCAGAGCGGGGCCGAACGCCAGCGGTTGGATGCGGGCCAATTCTTCGTAGACTTCCAGGACCTTTTCAAGGGTCGTCAGTGCTTTTTCCCACTCTCCGGCTTCGGCATAGGCTTCCCCGAGATTTTTCAGACTTTCGGCTGCTAAGAGTTTGAGTTTTCGGGGCTGCTTTTTGACCAACTGCTGATAAAGCTCCGCCGTTCTTACGATGACCCGGTAGGCTTTCCCTCTTTCTCCCGTATCAGAAAGGATTTTCCACAGGTTGAAATAGTGGCGGGCCAGTTCGACTTCGTATGTATCGGGTTTGTCCGAAGCGAGCTTTTCGCACATATCGACGGCAAATATTCTTTGTCTCAGGGCTTCCTTTTGGTCGCCAAGGGCTTGGTAAAACAGGGAAAGCTTGTCATTGAGCCTGATCTTCTGTGTCTCGGTTTCTGTTCGTTCCAATGCAACCCGGCATGCCGTGATGCCGGTTTCGGTCAGACCATACATATCTCCGGCAAGAAAAGGTTCGAGAGCGGCACCGTTGTCCGGCGATTCGACAATTTCCTGATAAAGCCATTGATCCAATTGGCGCCTTTGGAAATCGAACTCTTTTTCCGCATCAAAACAGAGGCGGGAAAAACGGGGCAGCGAGCGTAAAAAGTCGCTTCCAAGGGAGTTCCAGATGATTTTATGGGCAACAGCCGGCTTTCTTTTCAGGACCTCAATCAAGTAGGCTGCGGCAAAGAGATCCGGTTTGATCGGTACAATTTTTTTTTGATGTAATAAGCCCGCGTTTTCGAAAAAGGAAACGATGTCCGTTCCTTCGGGCAGATCTTTGTCGAGACCTAAGGTTTTGATCAATCGCTCGGCTCTCTCGCTGGTCAGCCTCCTGCTGATGGTGGCTATAACCTGAAGAATAGGGAAAATCAGCGGTTCCTTCAGGCCTGCTTTCGTGGCAATTCTCTCCGCGCCGGCAATTTCCTGAAGGGCCAGCTTTTCAACAAGTTCCCGGCTGTTGAAAAGGGAGATGTGCTCATCGGGAAAGAGTGCATGGAACACTGCCGCAGCTACTATATACTGTGGGCGGCGGTTGTCATCGTTTTGCCGAAGCCATATTTCCACCTGTTCTTCGGCAACCGACTTTTCTTTCATTTTCCAGCGTCCCACGGCTTTAGAAAAGGTTGAACGGAAGATATCCAAAGCAGCGTTGAAAGGTAAAGTCGTCAATTCGACAGGAATGGGATTTGCCAGGGTTTCGGCTCCGGTTTCAAAAATAAGCGATTGCCAGTTTTCAAAGGCCTGGCGTGACAGAAAGAGCAGGCGGATTTTTTTCCCCTTTTCCGCCAGCTGCTTTTGGTCGAGGGCCGCCAGGTCCTGAAAGAGCTCTCTGACGGAATCTTTTTTGTCTTCCGGGGTTTCAACCACAAGCAAAAGGCCTTCCTGGTCAAAAGCAAATGTCTTGGGTTGATCGAGCTTGGCAAAACCGCATGGCCAGTTATGTTGTTCCTTCATGTAGGTACAAAACTCGGCGGCAAGGCGGCTCTTGCCCACACCGCCTGCTCCGGTGACCCATTGGATGGATACAGGGGCCTGGCTCAAGGCCCATTTTTCCAGGCTCTTCATCTCACCGTCACGGCCAGCGAAGCGGGATAGCCTGTTGTCCCAGCTTAACAAGGAGGATAAATCGTTGTTTTGTCCGTTTTGCCAGGGAACCTGTGGTTCTGAAAGGGCGGCCACTCCTTTTAATTGCGGAGGTCCGATGTAGATATGCAGCGATTCCGATGAAGATGTCTGGTCGTCAGTTTTTTCTTTGCCGGCTTCAAACAAATGAAATGTCATTCAGTTCTCCGGAGTGTGTTTAAGAAATAAACATGGGTTGATTTTTTTGCTGCCAAGCAGCAGATTAGCCCTTCAGGGCTTCCGATAAGGGGGAATTATGGCGATATGGGCCGACTTGCCGGTTTGGCGGTAGGCTCCAAAAACCTATAAATATCGTGGTCAGTTTGTCGGCACAATGCCTCGATCACCCATTCCATGGGCCGCGTGGAGGGGCGACACGAGTCCTTGTGCTGAATAGTAACTAAACACCTTGTATAAACTTTATCTTTCCTGGCACCCCAGTCAAGGGATGGGCGGCGCCAGCCCGGCAGCGGAGGGAAAAATTACAGGGCCAACAGCATTTCAATTTCCTTCCTCACTAGATCCTCATGGTCGAAGACGATTCCCAGCATTCCCCGGCTTTCGGCCCGGGCGACATGATCGGCCGTGTCGTCCGTGAAGATAGCCTCCTTCGACTTGATGCCGAGATCCCGGGCTACCTCCTCAAAAAGGGACGGGTCCCGCTTGCTCTTGCCCAGACGATAGCTGTTGAAGACGTGGTCGAACTCCTGGTAGAAATTGTCGCGGCGATCGAGGCGTTCCAGCCAGTCGGTCTGGTCGCTGACAATGACGGTGATGAAGCCCCTGGCCCGCAGACGGCGAACGAAATCGATCATATCGGGCCGGAGGACAAAGTGGTCGAGGATGGTATCCGACAACTCCCGGTCGCTTCCTTTCAGGTTTGCTTGTAAGCGCATAAGCTGCCAGAAGTCTTTTTCCGTTCCCTGGCCGATGAGATAGCCGGATTGATGGACTATATTCCGGCCCATTTCGGCAACGTATTGGGGATCGAGCCCCTGGCGTCGCGCCAATTCACAAAGACCGTTTCTGAAGCCTTCTTCGGCAAGTACACCGCCAAAGTCGAACAGCACCGCTTTTATGTCCTCCGCCGGGGTGTCCAACCGTGCGCTGAAAACGGTGTTCCATCCTTTGATGTTGGCCCAACCTTCAAGCGGATCGGAAAGGACAATTCTTATTCCGTTGAAACGCATCATTTCACGATCGAGGAAAACTTTGCCGGCGGCTTTCTTTTTTTCTTCCAGAGGAATGTCGGCGTAAAGAAGACTCAGGTGGGGAGTCAGCTCGTGGCCATTATCCAGGGGGTTGGCGTCCTGCAAACGCTGGTGGATGTGTCGCAGGGTCGGGTTTTCTTCAAAGGAGACAAAAAGACTTCTAAAAAACTTGTCCGATACGTCAAGGCTTTTGACCTTCAGGGTGACGGGTTCTGTAGTAGCGGCAACCTCTGACAGGATTTGCCGGAGGGATGCCAGATACTTTTCATCTGTATAGGGACCACTGTAAATGGTGACATGGGGCGCGAAAGGTACAACCTCAAAGTCTGCTGCCAGCCTACGAATCGTCTCTTCGGCCCAAGCTCGGTTGCTTGCTGCGGGCACCAGCCATACCGAAAAGCGCTGTCGTTCATGCGTCATGAATTCTCCTTGTTTTTCCAAACTAATCGGGAATTAATCATTTGGGAGGGGTTTGCCCCCGCCCTTTTTAGCGCTACAATGCAAAACATGCGAAATCCCTGGGCGATAAAACCCTCGCTTCTTATGATGAAACCATTCACGAACTGTTGCAAGCCATTGGTGTGTCCGAGGTACTTGCGCGCCAGACCTGTGTCTTGATCAAACCCAATCCGGTCAATGGTGTTCCACCTCTTGTCACCCTGGCGGTGGATGCTTGTGCCGCATTGGTAAAAGTCTGTCGAAAATGGAGCGGTGCCAAAATCGTTATTGGCGAGGAAGCAGGGGACAGCCATCTGACCACCGGACAGGTGTTTTGAAGTCACCGCTATTAAAGGTTTGAAGGTTTCCCAGGCTAGAGTGCAGAAAACCTGGTAGATTATAACCGCGGTTTTCAGTCATGTTTTTCCCGGATCGGCCGCTGATATGTCAGCAGCCGGCAAGGTGGGTGGGTTTATTTTTGGGGGGACGAAGGAATATGCCGAAATCAGCATTCAACGCTATTGAAAACAACATACGTAATTTTCTGGGCGGGGCCAAAGTTGTTCTTAGCGAGTATGAAAAAGGCGATTTGCAACCGGAACCGGAAAGCTCCGGAGAATTTGTGATCCAGTTCGAGATCGACCGCGTTGCCTATATGTTTCGCGCCACCCGTAAGAAACTGGCTTTCACCGCCATGGAAAAAAACTTCATCAGTGAACTGTTGACGGCTTTCGTGGGGCTTCTGTCCGGTTTCTCCGCCGAGGGATACGTGGCCCATTTTCGTACCGCCCTGCTGACATCTTTGACGGATATTGCCGTTGCCCGCTACATCAGTGGTGCCCGCAAAGGCAGTTTCTGGCCGGCCCAGAGCCTCATTCAGCTGCTCAAAAATCTTTCCTATCAACGTTATGAAGGTTCTCCGGCAACAACCGCCTTTCTGGTTTATCGAACCCAGCTTGATGATTTTTTGAAATCTTTGAAAAAGACCCGCTACAACTGGCTCGACCTCGGCGACAACCGGCGGCGTATCAGCGACGACTTCTTTCTCAATCCTTTATCTTACCGCTTTGTTGATGGCTACCGGGCGATTTTTATCTCTGACATCCGCATGCATGTCAAGGGCACCATTCGCACCAGCGCTCCCGGGCCGAGCGACAATATCGACCAACTGGCCAACCGTGAAACCGTCTCGCTTTTGTCCGGCGCGGGAGATGGCGCTTTTGCCGTCTATGTCAACAAATCATCTGAAGTCGAGATCGTTCTCGACAACGGCAAGATTCTTCTCTGGCGCAGGGGATATTGGGGGATCTTTGATCCCGATATCATTCGCGAGTTTCTCATGACGGAGCTCGAGGACGGTTCCATCGATGATTTGATCTGGACCATATACGCCCTTTCCAAAGCGCGGCATGGAACGGTGGTGCTCATTGCCGATGAAGGGGCCGAGCTGGAATCTTTGAGTATCGGATCTGTGGGCCATCGGGACCCCTTGAGCCGAGCTTTGATCAAACATGTCTGCGGGACCAAGATCAGGGTGCTAAAACGTTCCGGAGAATTGAGCCGGATTCTGTCGTCGGACGGCCTGACCGTTTTCAATCGCCAGGGAGAGCTGTTGGACACCGGGGTTATTATCGACACTTCCAAGGCCCACGATCTTGTGGTCGGGGGAGGCCGGACAACCGCAGCTACCGCCGCCTCGCACTTCGGCCATGTTATAAAGGTTTCAGAGGACGGTCCGGTGGAACTCTATTTCAAAGGGAAAAACATCTACCGTTTCGGCTGATTTTCAGCGGACCGGATAAAAGGCTGGTTGAATTCAGTTTTTTGGCGGTTTTGCATTACAGCGGGAGTTGCGAAATGAATATGATAACGCTGAGGAAAAACGGTTTGAGGGTTTCCGGGGTGGGATTTTGGGCCATCCCCATTAACGCAGCAGTGTGAAAGGAAAGGAAATAAAAAAATTCCGTCCAAAGACGGAACAAAGGAGGAGGAAAAAGCTGTCGGGGTTGTTTTTTTACGGCGGTTCCCCTAATTGTCTCACTGAGTAGGTAAATTTTTGTTCCTGAAAAATGCTTTAGGCTTCCCACTCTTGGATGGGCTTGCTCACCACATTTTTACCCGGAATTAGTAAACTTTACTGTTAGAGCTCTTATCCGGGGAACCGCCGTATATGTGATTACTATTATCTGCGAGGTGCGTGCCAAAAACAAAAAACAATATCGATTCGTTTTCAATGATGCCTAATCACCTCTTTTTACAGAACAAAAAGGAAGACATGACGATGAATCCTATGATGTGGAGTCCGTTGCGAGGTCAAATGTTTGGCGGACTCTAAACCTTATGCTGACATTTTATGTTTCTGTGTTGGTTACTATTCAGCACTAGGACCCGTGTCGCCCCTGGAAAGGGCATCTGCGGCCCGGATGGCGTCAGCCAAGCCCCATGGATGGGTTCACGCGACCCTTGGAATGGGCGATGCGAGACATTGTGCCCACAAGCTGAATAATTATCTTTGTGATTATTTTTCAGAATGATGGACTGGGGGTGTCCATGGAAAGAGATGTACCCCCTCTTATCCGGTTAAAATAATAGGGCTGTTGTCCTTAAGTATTCTGATTATCCTTTAAATCCTTCCAGTCAACCGCGCCAAACTTTCCGATAGCTGCTTTTCATTGGTGATCCATAGGCCGCCCGGGGTTTTGGAAGCTCCGGCCATCTGCTGACCAACGCGGATTCCGGTCAACACAACCTGGACCGGTTGGGAAATCTGACAGGTCAATGCAGCCTCATGAACTGGGGCAGGGCCTCATCCTCTTCGGCATCCAGGCCTGTGGTAGAGATTGACAAGGTCAGGTTGGTGAAGAAGTCCAGGCCGCTCATATTGTCGGTGGCCTCCACAGTGGAAATCTGGTCCAGGGTGGGATAGGCCCCTACGGATTCACCGGGATTGTCAATGTAGTAGTCGTTGTCCCGGTCGCTACCGGCTACGATAAAGTAAGTGCCTCCCCGGGGTACCTGGCTGAAGCTGTAGGAATAAATTCCCCCGGCCGCTTGAACCTCATCCTGAGCGAGAATTGAATTATCGTCGGCATCGATCAGCAGGACGTAGTGATATCCGGCATTGTATTCGGCGACAGCCGAACTGACCTGAAGGTTGACCTGGATGGTGACCGGATTTTCGGATGACGGGAAGGTGACGGTGGCCGCATAGGAACCATCGCTTAAACCCGTACGGTCGGCATGGAGGGTATAAGTGCCAAGCCCTTCGCCGTCTATGGCGGTTGAGGTGACAGTCAACCAGTCTGCATCGTCACTGACATCATCAGGGTTTACTGAAATTGGATCAGTGCCGATTTTGGAAATGGTTACAGTGGCGCCGATGCTGCTGGTGCCCAAATTGACCAGCGTCGGACTGGCGTTCAGGACCGTCGGGATGCTGTTGCTTCCGGCCGCCGCTACAGCTTTAAAGGCATCGATAAGGCCGTAGCCGTAGTAGTTGTCCCGGCCGACAGTGCCGATGTCGCTGGTGATGGCGCCGCTGGCCAAAAGGGCGTCCAGATCGGCCGGGGTCAAGGCCGGGGCCAGGGCTTTCATCAGGGCCACAACCCCGGCAACGTGCGGGGTGGCCATGCTGGTTCCGGCCATTGACTGATAGTTGTAAATGATGGAACCGGATGAGTCGTCGCCACAGGTGCTCCACACCAGATCCTGGTAGCCATCTCCGTTGCTGTCACCCGCATCGCCCCCCGGTGCGGCCACATCGATGTAGCTGCCATAGTTGGAGTAGGAAGCCAGGGTGCCGTTGATATTCACGGCGCTCACCGAGATGACGCCATCATAGGAGGCGGGGTAGGTTGGGGTGGAGGATGAATCATTGCCTGCCGCTGCAATGATAATAACACCGTTGGTCCGAGCATCGTCGATTACCCCTTGGGTAGTTGCGTCGTAGCCTTCGCTTCCCAGGCTCAAACTGATGATATCGGCCCTCTGAGAGGCGTCCAGCGTAATTCCCGAATCGTTGTTCAGCCCCGCGGCATAGCGGATACCCTGTCTTACGTCATAGCTGGTGCCGCCGCCGACACCCAGCACCCGCACAGGCATGATCCGGGTATTCCAGCCCACCCCGGCCACACCTGTAAGATTGTCGGTTTCCGCAGCTACGAGGCCGGCACAGTGGGTGCCGTGAAAGCTGTTGGCCCCAGGACCGGAATCGCCAGGGTCCTCGGGGTCGGCATCGATACCGTCACCGTCGTTGCTCATACTGACCTGGGAGACAAAGTCGTAACCGGTGCTGGTAAGATGGTCGCTGAGATCCGGATGGTTCATCAAGACCCCTGTGTCAATGACGGCGACGATGACGTTAATATCGCCTGTCGTATAGTCCCAGGCCAGGGGCAGGTTGATCTGGGGGAAGTTCCATTGCAACCCGTAGAGAGGGTCATCGGGTATGGTGTAGGGGTGAAGGATGTAGTTGGGTTCAGCGTAAAGAATGTCGTTGCGTTGCCGCAGGGCTTTGATAACCCTCAGGGTGTTTATTTTGCGCTCCAGGGTTGGATCATGGGCGATTTCCTCTCTGGACCAGCCTTTGGTTATGCCGAGAGCCTGGCCAACCGTCGTTTGGGGGTCCGTGTCGTCAAAGGTCATCAGCATTTCCCGGTCAGCCGCACCGGCAGCCAGTGCCATGCCCATGGCCGCGGCTCGATCGCTGGGCCTCTGAATGGGGCCCGCGGTCCGGGCGGACTTTTTAAAATGGACGACGACCTGCCCAGGCACAAATTCGTATTGGGTCGAGAGGGTTCCAACCTTCGAACCAATTCCTGCAATTGAAGACAGCCCGATGGCCAGAATGTAATTAGAAGCACCGGATTTGGCATTGACACGGGCGATATAGGTATCAGTGGCCGGAGCTGTAACCAATTCGCTTTGACCGGTTCCTATTGACTCAGCGACGGGTGTGCCATCGGATTCATACAAAGACAGGTCCAGGTCTGCAGCCGTATAATCGGCGATGGTCAGGGAAATCGTGTCTCCGGTGTTGCATTGAACCTGGAAATAGTCATCTGCATCACCCCCGGCGAATGAGCGTCCGCTGGCACCGGTTCCGGCCACGTTGACGTAGCCACCCAGGGAAATGGGGTTGGGCAGGGCCTGGGCCGTGGCAAGGGAGTCATTGGCGATGTAGGTTTCATTGGGGTCGTTGACGTCGCTGTCAATCGTTACCCCCGAGGGGACCAGGACGGAGCCGCTCAGGGTGACAGTTGTTGTGTTGGCTGGACTACTGCCGCCACCACCTCCGCATCCAGCGGTGGCCAGGAGCAGAAACAGCGAAAGAAGGATGAGAATATATCTCGATAGTTTTTCCTGTCCCAAAAGGCGATCTATGACCGGAGCCATTCTGATACCTCCTGGAAAAGTTTATCACAGGAACCGTTAGCCTCAAAAAGCAGCTGTCAGAATTTGGGGGGCGCCCTGGGTTTTCAAAATCCCCTATCTCCTGCCCCTGGGTTTGCTTTTATTGGAAGATTGGGGAGAGCGCGATCTTGATGGGGACGGTTTTTTTGCCGCTTTATCGGTTTTCCTGCCGGGGCGGGATTCCGTTTTCGCTCCCGAGCTTTTGCCGGCACCGGTCTTTTTCTCTTTACGGGCTTTCGATCGCTGTTTGGCAGCAGCTCTTCTGGCGACAATCTCTTTGAGGTCCTGGTCGGCCTTTTTTTCGCTGGCCGCGCTGTCTGGGCGCAAGAGAACAAAATCTGGAACGTTGCCATCCTCGGTATAGCCGTCCACCCCTTCCACCGGGATTTTCTGTTTCAGCAGTTTTTCGATGGCCTCAAGTTGTGGCTTTTCATCGGGACTGAACAGGGAGACGGCAATGCCGCTCTCCCCGGCGCGGCCGGTGCGGCCGATGCGGTGAACATAATCCTCGGGGATGCCCGGCATATCGTAATTGACCACATAGGGCAGATTGCTGATGTCGAGGCCCCTTGCGGCCACATCCGTTGCCACGAGAATGCGAATCTCGCCGTTTTTGAACTCTTCAAGGGTCCGTGTCCGAAGAGACTGGCTCTTGTTGCCGTGCAGCGCGGCGGCACTGAGCCCTTGCGCGGCAAGGCCCTCGGTGAGCTTGTTCGCCCCGTACCTGGTGCGGGTAAAGACCAGTATCCGGTCCCAGTTGCCCTTGGTGATAAGGTGGATGAGAAGGGCCTTTTTATTGGAGCGGTCCACCATGTGAACCTTCTGAATGACCGATTCGGCCGCTGTGTTGCTGGGCGTCACTTCGATATGTTCCGGATTTTGCAGCATTCTTGCGGCAAGGTCCCGGACCTGCTGGGTGTAGGTGGCGGAAAAGAGCATGGTCCTGCGTTCGCTCGGAACGAGATCGAGGATCTCGGAAATCTCATCACTGAATCCCAGGTCCAGCATTCTGTCCGCCTCGTCAAAAACCAGAAACTCTATGCGGGATAGTTTCAAATGCCGCTGGCCGGCGAGATCCAGCAGGCGGCCCGGCGTGGCCACAAGAATATCGATGCCGCGCCTCAGCCTGGCGATCTGCGCTTCGATGCGGACCCCGCCGTAAACCACGGAGCAGCGCAGGGAGACTTTCCTTGCATAGCCCTTGATGCTCTCTCCCACCTGAAGTGCCAGTTCCCGCGTGGGGGTCAGGACCAGTGCGCGCGGGTGGCGCCCGTTGCCTTTCGCCCGGCTCAGAATTTCGACCAGAGGGAGAGCAAATGCATCTGTTTTTCCCGTCCCGGTCTGGGCGCGGGCAAGGATATCCCGTCCGTCGAGAATAACGGGGATAGCCTTGGTCTGGATGAGGGTGGGGGTAGTGTAACCCCTGTTTTTAACGGCTTTAAGCAGTTCGACCCGCAGGCCAAGGTGATCAAATGACATAGAATAATCCTGTCTGGTTTCTTAAATTCTGATTACCGGGAGTGTGTCGGATTTGGGAATGAATTTCCTCGATTAATACACGATTATTTCATGTTATGGAATCGCTCGGTAAATTATTTCTTCCTTATTTTCTCAGCACAGAAAGATGTCCGGTTAAATTATTTCCAGCGACCTGATCCGCCAGAATTTTTTTTGGCCGAAAGCGCGTAAATCAAGAGATTATTCCTTTCCATTATTTGTGTTATTGCAGCATTTTAACCCTGATTTGATAAGCTTTAAACAAGGGTTATCTGAAAATAATTGCTAGTAAAAATGCCTGCCGGATAGAGACCTCAAAAGGCTGTAAGCGTTGATAATTCCGTCCAAAGCGCCTTTCAGCCAGGGGCTTGAAACGATCCCTTTTCGGCGGCTCTCCTCCTCAGCATCAGCTACAAGGGGGGAATAAAAACCGATGAAAAAAACACAGACGGTTTCAATGGTTTTTTTGCTTGTGTTGCTGGCCACATCCCTGGTGTTCGCGGAGAACACATTCGTTGAATGGAAGACTCTTAATCAGAAGGTTGCAGAGCTTTATCATGCGGGAAACTACGATAACGGGGTTGCTGTTGGTAAAAAGGCTCTTGAATTAGCAGAAAAAAGCGTTGGTTCCTGCCACCCATCTGTGGCCACAAGCTTGAATAACCTTGCCTTGCTTTACCGTGTCCAAGGAAAGTACGCGCAGGCCGAACCGCTCTATAAGCGCTCTCTGGTGATATATGAGAAGGCACTGGGGCCTGATCATTTGATGGTGGCTACAAGCTTGAATAATCTTGCCCTGCTCTATCATGACGAAGGGCGGTACCTGGAAGCCGAGCCCCTTTTCAATCGCGCGTTGGCGATATGTGAGAAGACACTGGGTCCTGATCATCCTGTGGTGGCCAAGAGCCTGAACAACCTGGCTGGACTCCACTATGTTTTAGGACGGTACGCAGAGGCTGAACCACTTTTTAAGCGGGCTCTGGCCATATATGAGAAGACACTGGGTCCTGATCATCCTGCGGTGGCTACGAGCTTGAACAACCTTGCGTTGATTTACCATGACGAAGGTCGATACACTCAAGCTGAACCGCTCTGCAAGTGTGCGCTGGCAATACGTGAAAAGGCACTGGGTCCTGATCATCCCGAGGTGGCCATGAGCTTGAACAATTTGGCAGAGCTCTACCGTGCCCAGGGGAAGTACAAACAGGCTGAACCGATCTACCGGCGTGCCCTGGCAATAAATGAGAAAACAATGGGGGCTAACCACCCTGAGGTGGGTATGGGCCTGAACAATCTTGGTGCGCTTTATTATTTTCAAAACAGGTATGTGGAGGCCGAACCGCTGTACAAGCGAGCGCTGGCGATATATGAGAAGACCTTGGGTCCTGATCATCCCAAGGTGGCAACCAGCTTGAATAACCTGGCATTGCTTTACCGTGTTCAGGAAAAGTACACGAAGGCTGAGCCTATCTACCAGCGCGCGCTGGCAATTAACGAGAAGTCACTAGGCCCTGATCATCCTGAGGTGGCCACGAGTTTGAATAACCTGGCAGAGCTTTACCGTTTTGAGGAAAAATATGCCAAGGCTGAGCCATTATACAAGCGTGCGTTGGAAATAAATGAGAAGATGCTGGGCTCCAATCATCCTTGCGTGGCTATGAACCTTGATAACCTGGCTGCATTGTATAGAGATACGAAACGGGACAAAGAAGCTGAAACTCTGGAGTTAAGGGCGGCCAGTATTCGAGTGACCCAACAATGAGCTAAAAGGGGCAATAGAGGGATACCATAATTTTGTCTGACGCATTTTAAAATAGATTTATTTCCCACCAATTCTCGTTTGGCCCCAAAAATAAAAAAGGACCTGGGAAGAGTTTCCCAAGTCCTTTTTTTATAAATGGCGCGCCGCAAGAGATTCGAACTCCTGGCCTTCTGATCCGTAGTCAGACGCTCTATCCAGCTGAGCTAGCGGCGCAATTGATTCCAAAAAGCCCGGTATTTATGACCTAAATCGGCTTTTATGTCAATAATTTTAACAAAGAACTGTGCCCCTGGGAACTTAAATTAGCGAAGAGAAAAGGATTTGCCCACTCTCTGTCACCGGCAGCGCTCGCTCCGCTTCGAATCCCTGAAACCCTGAAACCCTGTTTTTAACTGGCGGAGAGGGAGGGATTCGAACCCTCGGTACGGGTTACCATACACTCGCTTAGCAGGCGAGCACCTTCGGCCTCTCGGTCACCTCTCCGTTTTTCACTATCTGTTTGTATAAAGAGCGTTTTTGCAAATTTTAAATGGCGGAGGAGGTAGGATTCGCCCACTTTGTCGGTGACTTCCTGTCACCTCCGGCATCGGCTCCCCTCCACTCGCTTACGCGGACGTCCTGTCCGCTCATCTGCCGCCGGCAGCGCTCGTTGCGCTTCGAATCCTGCCAAGCAACAGTAAATTTCGATGGCGGAGGAGGTAGGATTCGAACCCACGGTACTTTCGTACAACGGTTTTCAAGACCGCCGCCTTAAGCCACTCGGCCACTCCTCC